>JACIZP010000205.1 GCA_014359355.1 Calditrichota bacterium
TCGACAATGACGAATTCCAATTTGCGCACCTTGTTGCCGCTCAGCGCAAATCCGGTCAAATCGTCCCGCTTGAGGTAGATGTCAGGTCCTCCCAAGCTGTGGGACAGCCGGGGAAGGTGATGCACAGGGGTAGGAAGATGGGCAAGTGACACGCGGGGCGGGAACGTGAAAGGCACGGCGTAACCTCCTCTGTCGACTGTTGGCCACAGGCTCTGCAGTCCCGAGGGAACGGAATTGTCCAGGACGGCACCTGGCGTCCTCCCCCAGGGAGAGAACCAAGACAAGCTAAAAGGGCGCTGCCGTTCACAGCAGCGCCCTGGATGTTCAGCTCACACTTTGGGCAGCAAGCAGGATGGCCCCGATCACTCCGGCGTCGTTGCCAAGCTCTGCCGGGCGGATTTTCAGGCCCTTCCAGGCGGTGGGCATGGCCCTTTCGCGGACCGCCTGCGCCACCCGGTCGATGAAGAATGGGCCGGCATCGGCAACTCCCCCACCGATGACCACCATCTCCGGATTGAGGGCATTGGCAAAGCTGGCGATGCCGGCGCCGAGGTACTGGCTGGTCACTTCAACTGCGGCCAAGGCCTCCGGTTCGCCCGCCTTGGCCCGTTCAAAAACGAGCTTGGCATCTGCCTCGGGGGGCACCGACTTTCCGGCCTCCTGAAGCCGTGCCAGATACTCTCGCACAGTGGCTGGCGCGGAGGCATATTGCTCCAAGCAGCCGCGCCCCCCGCACGGGCAAGGCCGACCGTCGAACTCCACCAGGGTGTGGCCGAGCTCGGCGCCGGCAAAATGACTGCCGCGGTAGATTTCGCCGTTCAGGTACAGCCCACCGCCGATGCCCGTGCCCACGGTCAGGCACACCGCGTGTCGACACCCCTTGGCTGCGCCCACGGTCACCTCTGCTAAGGTCATCAGATTGGCATCATTGTCCGCGAAGGTGGGGAGGCCGAAATGGCGGGCCATCCTCTCGGCAATCTCCACGTCTGCCCAGTGCGGGAGATTTGGGCTCTGCCCTACCAGTCGCCCCCTGTCCACATCGATGACCCCTGGGCTGCCTACCCCGATGGCTCGCACCACGCCCCCGTGCTGCTCGGCTGCCCCAAGCAGTTCCTCCACGGCGGCGAACATGTTATCGAAGATGACGTCCGCCGGGGCAGTCGCCGCAGAAGGCCGCTTCGCTTTCTGCAAGAGGCGGCCTTTCGTGTCCCCCAAGGCCGACTTGAGGAAGGTTCCACCCAGATCCAGCCCTACGATGAGGTCCATGGCGCCACTCCACCTTCACCTTTCCTGCGCGAACAAGCCATTACGCCTTGAGCTCGTAGTACCCCTCTTTGACCTTCTCGATAGTAATCTTGTGCCCATAGCGCAGAGGGACGCTGCCCACGAATGGTCGCAAGTCGATGCGATAGCTCCTGGTCGGCTTGCGGGGGCCCATGCTCCAACACTCCACTGCCGCCACAGCCACCTCATGATACTTGCCACCCACCTTCAACTTGAACGGTTTACCCGGCGCGGGAAAGAGCTCCAAGCTCCCCTTTTGCACCAGAAGGTACTGCCCCCGCACCTCTTCATCGGACAGCTTGCGAACGTAGACAGGGCGTTCCTTTGCCACGGGTCTTCCCTCCGGAGTTGCACCAAGGAAATGGCTGCGAAGCGCTTGTCACCCAGCGGAAGAAGGGCGCCTTACAGTTCCGCCAGAATGGCGTTCAAGTCGGCCAAGTGCTGCTGTTCTTCCCGGATGGTGACATCGACATGCTTGCGTTGGGCGTCGGGGACATGCTTGCGCAGTTCCTCTAACAGCAGCAGCGTGTTCCGCTCGGTCTCAATGGCAAGCTTGACGGCGTCGACATCTGACTTTTCCTGGGCCATGGCCGCTGCAGCCTCGGCATCAGGAAAAATCTTGTAGTTGAGCAGCGCCTTCACATAGGCGTCGTACTCCCCAGGATAGCTTTCTGCCACATCGGGTTCGCCCAGGCGCTCCAGGAGCTCGGTGAAGAGCTTCTCGTGGTGGCGCTCCTGCTCGGCAATCCGGGCAGCCGCCTCACGCAGCTTCTTGGACTTGGCCTTTTTAGCGAGCGCGCTGTAGTACGCTGCGCCGTTCTGCTCCTCGGTGATGTTCATCTTGACGATCTCGTTGGCATAGAACAGGTGTCCCATGGCTTTCTCCTCGCTAATTCCAGTCTGCTCTCTGCAACTATCACTCCCAGGGTCGATGCAACAGCACCTCAGGGCGGCGCTCGAACTGCACGTCGTCCCTGCCGGCGTGGTAGCGCTGGTGGAAAGAGCGCCTCACCTCGCCCAGGTCGGTGTCGATGTAGTCGACCTCATCACTGCCTTCGCGCCTTCGGATCCACTGCAGGGACCCATCTTGCATGCGATCGATGAAGAGGATGCCGTCGATGTGGTCGATTTCGTGCTGGAAGATGCGGGCCAACAGTCCGCGCGCGACCAATTCCACCTGCCTCCCTTCGGGGTCAAGCCCGCGCACGACCACTTTGTTGGCGCGTTCCACCTGCGCCTGCAGTCCAGGGAGGCTCAAGCACCCCTCTGAGTCGACATTGGTGCGCGCGCTCCAGCTCACAATCTCCGGGTTGATCAGGACGTGCAACTGCTCCTCAAAGGCCACAACGATGATGCGCCTGGGCACACCGACCTGGTTTGCTGCCAGTCCGACCCCATCCGCCTCGCGCATGGTGCGCACCATAGACGGGATGAGGTGGCGGACTTCGTCTATCTCCTCCACCGGCGCGGCCGGCGTGCGCAGCACCGGATCGCCGTACACTCTCACCTGCAGGAGTCTGCCTTCCTCCATGCCCTCACCCCTGCTCCTTCACGCCCTGCTTCTGCCTTTGTCGCTGCATGGCCAGATACTCTTCGAACCTCGTCCAAAACGGATCAACCCTCGGGTGATGCAACGGCCGCGCAACACCGGCCTCGACGATGGTCAAGCCCTCTTCGGCAGGCAAGACTTCGCCCACAAGCGAGCTGGCAATCCCCTCACTGCGCAGCGCCTGTACGATTGCCTCGGCGCGCTCTTTGCGCACTATGGCGATAAGCGTGCCCTCGCTGATGGCCTTGTACGGGTCGATGTCAAAGACAGCACACGTCTTGCGTACAATCTCCTGCATGACGATGCGGTCCTTGTCCACGCGCAAGCCATAGTTCCCCGCCACAGCCATTTCGAACAGGCCGCCGAGGACACCGCATTCGGTGGCATCGTGCATGGCCACCACGCCACCTGTCTCGGAGGCAACGCGCGCGTCCCTGACCACCGACATCTGGTAGAAAACATCTTGGGCCTGGCGCACCGCAGCCACACCGAGTTCCTTCTCGATAAACTCCGGAAACTGCACGGCCATCAAGCCCGTGGTTTCCACCGCCGGACCCTTGGTGATGAGCACCAGGTCCCCTGGCCGCACGTTGCGCGGGTCGGCCAGTTGCTCCGGCCGTCCCACGCCGAACATGGTGGCCCCGCCTACCATCGGATAAGAGCAGCCGGCATAGCGGGCGGTGTGGCCGCCCACAATGGCGATGCCCAGCCTGGCAGCCTCAGAGTGGATGGTGTCCCAAATGATTTCCAACACCTCCTCGTCCATCTCTGGCGGCAGGTTGAGGTCGATGGTGAGGTGCGACGGAGGAATGCCGCTCACCGCCACGTCGCTGGCCAAGATGTGCAAGGCAAACCACGCAGCGCGCTGCCAGCCGAGAGAGGGTTGGATAAAGACCGGGTCGGAAGAGAACACCAGCACATGTTCCCCGACGCGCAGGGCGCCAAAATCCACGCCATGGCGCGGGCCCAGCAGGACGTTGGCATCCTTGGCACCCAACCGCGGAAAGATCACCTTGTCGAAAAAGTCGAAATCAATCTTGCCAAGAGGTGGCAAGAGGGGCCTACTCCTGTCCATGCGCCATATTCTCCCTTCCTTTTTGCACCACCCCGGTGCGGAGGCGGCGTCGCTCCTCGGCTTGCGCCCACCGCCGGCGCTCCTCTTCGGTGTGGATGGCCACGTCGGGAATCCTCTTCGGGCGCCCATCCTCACCGAGCGCTACGAAAGTCAGGTACCCGGAACAAGCGTGGTAAACGGTGTTAGCATAGGTATCTTCCGCCCACACCTTGACGCCCACCTCCATGGAACTGCCAAACACCCTGTTCACTTTCGCCTTGCACACCACGACTTGCCCAACCCTGATGGCCTTCAAGAAGCGGACCTCGTGCACCGCGACCGTGGCCACCCGCGTGCCAGCATGGCGCCTGGCGGCAATGGTAGCCACCATGTCCATAATCTGCAGAATCCTGCCCCCGAACACGCTGCCGATGCTATTCGCGTCTGCCGGGAGGGCCAGCAGGACCGTCTCGGCTTCACTGCATCTGATGTCGATGGCGCCTTCGGGTTTCACGACAGCGCCTCCGCCTGCTGGGCGGCATGGTACGAACTGCGCACCAATGGGCCCGCTTCCACATGGGCGAACCCCATTGCCAGTCCTGTGGCGCGCAGCTGCTCGAACTCCTCCGGCGGCACAAAGCGGTCCACCGGCAGATGCTGAGGGGTCGGCTGCAAGTATTGGCCGATCGTCAAGATGCTGCAGCCGGCCCCGCGGAGGTCAGCCATGGTTGCCAACACTTCCTCACTGGTCTCGCCAAGACCCACCATCAGGCCGGACTTGGTTACGAGGCCTGCCTGGGCGGCCTGGGCCAGCAGGCGGACGGAACGTCGATAGTCCGCTTGTGGACGAACCACGGGATAGAGCCGAGGCACCGTCTCGATGTTGTGGTTCAGCACGTGTGGAGCGGCGGCAAGCACCTGGTTGAGCGCCTCTGGGGAACCCGCGAAATCGGGGATGAGCACCTCGACCTTGCAATCGGGTCGTCGCGCGCGCACCGCCCTGATGGTGGCGGCAAAATGGCTCGCTCCTCCATCTGGCAAGTCGTCGCGAGTGACCGAGGTGATAACCGCATAGTCCAGAGCAAGAAGTGCCACTGCCTCTGCTACCCGGTGCGGTTCGTCGCCATCCAAGGGGAGCGGCGTCCCGTGGCCCACGGCGCAGAATCTGCAAGCGCGGGTACACACATCCCCCATAAGCATGAAGGTGGCCGTGCGCTGCGCCCAACACTCGCCAATGTTGGGGCAACGGGCGCTCTGGCAGACGGTGTGCAGCCTATGCTTTTCCACCAAGGCGCGCACCGCGCGGAACCCCTCCCCGCTGGGAAGCCTAACCTTCAACCACTGGGGACGCCTCGTCTCGTGTCGAATGCGGCTCATGCTGTGTTGGACCGTCCTCCCGCTATTCCGCCGCCTGACGGGACGGAAGATAGTACTTGCGAAACGCCTCGCAGGACCATGGCATTTTCTCCGCAAAGATTTGCATGATGGCCTCCGCGTAGGCGCGAATTTCCTCTTGAGCGTGACGCTCCGCCCGCAGGCTGAGAAAGTTCATGAGGGAGCGGGCGTTTACCGTCCAGTAAAACTGCGTGTAGAGAGCCAAGGGCAAGACAATCCGAGCATGCTCCTTGGCTACACCCTGAGCGAGCAGCCTCTGGTAAAGCTCATAGCTCCGCCGATAATGCTCCACCATCTCCTGTCGCAACAATTCGCTGTCCTCTTCAGGCAGGAGCTCGAATTGATAGTCCGGGCCTCTCTCCTTGCGCAACCGCTCGGGGACGTAAAACTCATGCTCAAGCCGCGTGTAGCGGCCGGAGATCTCGTTGTAGCTGGCCATTCGGTGGCGGAACCATTGCCTGGCCACGAAAATGGGGCACTTGATGTGGAAAGTAAAAACGCTGTGCTCGAACGGCGTCTCGTGACGATGGCTGAGGAGGTAGTCAATGAGCTGTCGGTCCTTGAGCTCCCCTTTGCTCTCTTGCCCCACCGAGACACGGGCTGCCCGCACCACCGCCTGGTCCCCACCCATAAAGTCTACCAGGCGGACAAACCCCTGATCCAGGACCGAGTGGATGATCGTCCCCGCCGAGACAATGTCTCCAGGCTTTCTCTCTTGCTCCGTCACGCTACGTTCCTCGGCTGTACGGCGCGTCTTCGCGTTGTGGACAACTTGCACAATGTCCGGGCAAATCCCTTCGAAAACCTTAGGCTCCAACGAAGGTGGCAAGGGCCCGGCTGCGGGACCGACCATCACGGCGGAAAAAGTGCGCTCGCCGGCCATAGGTCGTCGAGAGGCCCAGGGCAACGGTGCAGGGACGTGTGCCCTGCATCCCTGCGCGCCACCGGGGGCAAGAGACTGTCTGACGGCAGCATGTTCATCCCTGGTCTCAGCCCTCGCTCGCCTTGTCCAGCAGTTCAAGATACGGCTGGTACTCCAGGCCCGACCGCACCAAGTAGGTGGTGAGAAGGATCTTCACCGATTGCTGCAACTGGCTCGCGTCCCACGGCTTTTCCACGTAGCGGTCGATGTGCGCCTCGTTGATGGCGTAGATGGTATCCTCGTGCGTGGCAAGCCCGGTGAGGAGCAGCTTCTTCGTGTTGGGAAAACGGCCGGCCTGCGTCAACTCTGCCAGCAGGTCAATGCCATTCTTGCCGGGCATGATGTGGTCGCAGATGATCAGTGCGAGGTGGTCCCCCCTGCGCTCCATCTCCGCCAACACCTCCTCGGCTTCAGCGGCTGATTCGCATTCGATGATGGTACAGACCGCAGCAAGCGGCTCCAGGTCCTTGCGCAAGGCAGCCAACACCTCACGCTGATCGTCTATGCAGAGCACCTTTAGCTTCTCCATAGCCTCCTCTGATCGGTAACGTCACGGTGAACACGGTCCTACCAGGGCGGGATTGCACGCTCACACGACCGCCGTAGTTGTGGACGATCCGTTCGACGATGGTCAGCCCCAGTCCCAAACCAAATTCCAAACCCTTTTCCTTGGTCGTGTAGTTTGGCTGAAAAATCTTTGGCAGCATGTGCTTGGGTATGCCTGGGCCATTGTCCTGGACAGACACATGAACCACTTCGTCGGTAGCCCAGCTGGTGATGACGACCTCGCCCCTTTTGGTGCTGTCGGTGGCAAGGCTTTCGACGGCGTTGCGGATGAGGTTGCTCCACACCTGCACCAGTTCGCCCTTGCTGGCGGCGATGGGCGGCAGCTCCCCCAAGTTGAGCTTCAGGTCCACCTTGCGCAATGGGCTGCTCAGCAAGATGAGTGCCTCGCCGATCGACTTGTTCACATCCAAGTCTGGCTCGATGGCGGTTTCCTGCGTGGCTAAGTACTTCACGGACTTGACCACGTGTGCGGCGTGTTGCGCTGCCACCGCCATGTCCCGAAAGGTAGCACCAAGTTGCCAGTAGTAATGCACCACGTCAGCCACAACCTGGAGGTGTTTGCCATAGCGGGCCAGTTGCTCGGCGGAAAGACCCGTTTCGGCAAGTTTGTGGGCGGCCTCGGTGCTCAGGCCGTAGGCCCGCTCCAGCACCTCCGCCTGCTGCCGCACTTCGCGTGTGGACTGCCAGCGGCCCTTTTCCAGGCCCAGACGGAAGTACTCAAGCTGCTCTGGCGACTGCTCGCGCAGGGCGCGAATTAGGTTCTCCCGCAGCCATTCGGTGTTCCGCTCCAGTACGGCCACCGCGTTGTTCAGCTCGTGCGCGATGCCGGCTGCCATCTGCCCAAGGGAAGCGAGACGCTCGGTGTGGATCAAGCGGCGCAAGGCTCGTTCCTTCTCCCGGGCGATCTGCAACTCCCTTTGCTGCCGGTACTTCAGGTCCATGACCACCACCGGCATGAACTGCTCAAACAAGGAGCTTCCCCTTGAAGGGTCCTTTACCGGCTGGTGCTGGTCAATGTAGGCGACCTCGGCATCGCGCTCGACGATCACGGTCGCCGAACTGACAAAGGTGCGGGAGAAGAAACTGTACACCCCCACAAACTTGTTCCGCGTCGCCCGGAAGAGTTCATACTGCCCCCCGCCTGGAGCCCTGACACAACCGACGAGCACGCCCTTTAGCACCAGGTAGAGGCGGTCATTGTACCCCCCCTGTACCATGAGCCTTTCGCCCTTGCGTAGGCGAATCCGTCGCAAAGGGTCTGAAAAGTACGTGCTGATCAGCCAGGACAGATCGGGGCTTTTCGCGTCGGACGTTGTCGTGCTGACTGTCATGGGCCTCATTGCGTGTGTGGCCTGCCGCTCGCCTTTGGCTGGTAATATGCGAAATATTTCTGCAATATTCAAGCGGGAAATAGGCGGGAGATTACATCCAGCAACTGGAACCGGGACCCCTCCAACGCCACTTGGGCATTTGCGCAAAAACAGGAGTTGGAGATGCCTCCCCCGGGACTCACCCCCGAAGGCACAGATTCCTCTTGCGTTTGAGAAAAGAAGTCGCTACATTGCCTTCGGCGAGCCGTCTGGGTGCACGCACAAGGAGGGAGAAGCTATGTTGCAGGAGTTCAAGAAGTTCATCATGCGTGGCAACGTGGTGGACATGGCGGTGGGAATCGTCGTGGGAGCCGCGTTTGGCTCCATCGTCA
>JACIZP010000206.1 GCA_014359355.1 Calditrichota bacterium
GTGGTTTGCTGAACGAGCTGGCGAAGGCGGTGAGCTTCCTGGTGCAGGCGAAAAAGGCCGAGTCGGTGGAGATGGCCTTTCGCAGCCAGGGTTCTGCGCCCTGGGAGCAGCGCTACGTGCAACTTGACATGAGCAATTGTCCACCAGGCCGGACCGAGCTTGTGGTGACCGTGACGGACCACAACAGTGGACAACGGGCGGCGGCAGCCACCAGCTTCGTGCTCGAATAGAAGAGCTTCCTCAGGAGGTGTCGCCAGAAACGCACAGCGCCCCGCCACTCCGACGGGGCGCTGTGCTTCTTGGAGGAGGGACAGATCTTAATAGCTAATGGTGAAAGAGAAACGATGGGCGTAATCCAGCATGCCCAAGTCGGTGTAGGCATAATCCAAGCAGAAGCTCGCCCGCGTGCCGGGCACGGTGAAGCGGAGACCTCCGCCTGCCGCGATCTTCACCTTGTAGAAGAGACTGAGCTCCTGTTCCTTGCTCAGCTTCTCCTCATCGAAGCCATCCGGGGCATAGACTAGGCCACCCCGCAAAAAGACCATCTTGTTCCAAGCAATCTCTGTTCCCAAGGTCGCGTAGGGGTTCACGTCACGCGGGTCGACGAAATCTGTATTGACGGTCACCGTGGCAAAGTCGCTCCTCAGCACGTCCAGCGACAGGCCCATGCGGAACGTGAGGGGCAGCGGCCACGCCTCGGTCTCCAAGCGCGACTCCTTGAGGGGGTTGCCCTCGATGACGTCGTCGATGTCGGCCTTCACCATTTGGTCGGTGCCGCGCATGGTCATTTTGCCGCCAAAGTTAGTGATGGACATGCCCAGGCGCATGCCATGAAACCCGGTGATGAACTGGGTTCCGGCGTCCACCGCGATGGTGCTGGCGCTGCTGAAACTAATGGACTCGCGGATGACCTTGAACTGCACGCCTACAGCGAAGCGATCGGTGAGTTCCCGCGCGTATGCCACCCCCAGGGCCAGGTCAGAGGCGCCAAAGTAGGTGCCGGTCCCATAGGGCTCTGACGGCGTGGTCCGCTCCATTTCGCCAAAGTCCAACAGATTGAGGCTGGCGCCAAGCGTACCCCAGGGTCCCAACGAGTAGGTGGCGCCGATGAAGCTGTGGCTTATGTCCAGAATCCAGTCGGTGTAGGCGATCCCCACATGCGCTCCGCCGATACGGGCGATGCCCGCCGGATTCCAGTACAGCGCAGAGTAGTCGGTGACAGAGGCCACGCATGCTCCGCCCATGGCTGCAGCCCGGGCACCAACGCCTATCTTGAGGAAGTTGGCACACGAAGTTCCGGTATTGTCATTGCCTGCCAGGAGCGGAGTGGCAGCTACCGTCACCGCCAGCAGAATGGAGAAGGATAGACGCATTTTCATTATCCGGCCTCCTCATTTGGATGGTGAGTGCCGCATGTGAGCATAGCTACTTGATGATGGCGAACTTGCCCAACTTCTCGCCGATCCCAGGTGCCTCGACATGGAAGATGTACACGCCAAAGGCTACCTCCTGGTCGTTGTACGTCCACAGGTTCCATGCCTGCACGCTGGGGCCACGGTAACCCGGGTCACCTGGTTGGTGATGGAGAATCTGCACCAGTTCCCCTGAGGCGGTGAAGATCCTAATGGTACACCGCTCTGGCAGGCCGTGGAACTGGAGCTCCCGCACCCACGGCGTGAGCGAGTTCTCGTACACCGAAGTCACCGCGTAGGGGTTCGGGATCACGCGGACCTCTTCCAGGTCCTTTGCCGTTGCACCAGCGGCGGTAGCTGCTTTGGTGGTAATCACGTAGCGATCGGCAGCGGTGAGCGGCCGCAAGGTGTAGATCTTGGCGATGTCCCCGGTGCGTGGCCTTATGCCGGTGTGCGTGGAGGTGGTATCAGCCAAAGTCACTGTCCAGGTGAACTTGGTCTTACCATCGATGATCTCCTTGAACAGCACCTTGTACTGGGTGGTGTCGCTGGCTGGGCTCTGCACAATGCCGTCGATCTGCTGGCCGTAGCTGACGTTCCAAAGCTCGAAGGGCACGATGCGCCCAGCCAGCGTGTCGCCCCGCGCCGTAAACCGCACCTCGTAGTCGGAGGCCCGCGGTGTGGTCGTCGGCACGGCCAGGATGGTCCAGTTGGTCTGCGCCGTGTCGCCAGCGGTGGTGGCCCAATAGCTGCGCGAGTTGTCGAAGGCGATTCGCTCCTCGTCGACGATGGTCAGGCGGAACCCATCCACCACCGGTACGTGCTCCTCGCCGTGCAAGAGGGGGGAGTTGGCAATAACGGTTGCGTTACGCAAGCTGTCGTACAGGCTAAAGGTTTTTGCCGCCGGGTTTGCATCGTCGATGGTAAGGATGTAGCGATTGTCGACCACTGCCAAGGGGTCCAGTATCTCAGCGTGCGGTTCGACCGTGGAAAGCCCTGCGCGGTGCTCGATGGCGAGGGCCGGCTGCTTGAGACCTGCTACTGGACTCTGCGGCACGACGCGCACGGTGTTGTCGCCCGGTTTGTCCGGCTCAGTGCTCCGCGCATTCTCCATGGGCGGAATGCGCAAGTCGCCGTACACGTCCTCCCGATCGTAGGCACAAACAGCGTACCAGTATTCGACGCCGTTCTGCAGGTTGCGGTCCACGTACTTGTGCTGCAGCCCTGTGTCATCGCCAAGCTTCAGGTATGGGTTCAGGGGGCTCGTGCCCGTCACGCCATTTTCAAGGTCGAACTGGGCGATGGGCACGTAGCCGACCACAGCGCCCACCGCATCGCGGATGGGCTCGCCCCAGGTCAGGCCGCGATCGGTGGAGCGATAGATGCGGTATCCCTCGAAGGCGTTGTTGCCGGTGAGCGGGTCTACCGAACTCTCCGAAGGCTCTGCATCCCAGTACAGCGTGACCGTTTGATCGCCGGCATAAGCGCGCACATTCGGCTGTTGCGGTGCGCTCGGTGCGCTGTAGCCGGCATTGTACAGAAGCTGGCACAGGGTTGCATTGGCCATGAGCTCAGCCTTGTTGGCGCCGAAGATGTTGGCAAAAGTGAAGGTCACCGTCTCTCCAGGCGCCAAGTCAAACGGCCCAGAAGCATGCAGAGAGGTGACGTCTGGCCCATAGGTGCCCGGCGTCCGCGTCCAGTCGTTGGGGTGAGGCTGGACGTTGTCGATCTTGTCGATCCCAGAGGCGAGCATGTCGTAGACATCCGCCTGGGTGGGTACAAAAAAGTCGTCATAGGTTGCCACGAAGAGCGTGGTCTGGCCGAGTTCCTTGCCATCTTTGCCCTTTGGCGTCTCCAACATCTTCAGGCCTTGCCAGGCCACGTTCTTGTTCACATATCCCACCGACTTGTCGTCGCCGTCCCAGATGTACATGAAGCTTCCCAACAGTGGATCGTCCTGTGGGGCAATGTACTTTGCAAAGTCATCCATCCACTCATTGTCGCCCTCTTCCGGGCAATCCATGTCGGTGTGCACCCCGACGTAGCAGTCCTTGATGGTGTCGGTGCCGGTATTCGTGATGAAGTACTTGAAGACGATGAAATCATCGGCCAACAGGCTGGACCACTGCATGGCCCGTCCATAGGTGCGAATGTGCAGAGGTGTTGGCTGCTGGCAGGTGGGGTCGTCATCCACGGCCATCCAGATGGCCTCGGCGTCGGCAGCCACTTCGCCGTCCGGTTTCACCCCAGGGAAGCCCAATGAACCGATGGGGCCCACATCCGCCGGCCACTGCGCCGCCCAGGAATTAGGCTTGTTGCTCATGGCGAGGCCATTCTCGCCGATGCCCGAGTCGTAGCCGGGCAGCGGCTCGTAGTGGTTCTCGTTGATGTCTTCGTAGCAGCCGCGGGCGCCACAGGAAATCCGCTTCTCCCCCTTGATCTTGCCGCCCACAATCAGCGCCTCGCACCACTGATAGGTGATGCCCGAGCCGATGGGGTACTCGAAGGTAATCATCTCCCGGCTGTAACCCAGTCGGTTGGCATTGTTGATCTCCAGGCGTATCTTGCCCACATCCAGGCGGCCATACTTCCGGTCCTGGAAACCTGTTGGCTTGCTGAGCGCACCGGAAAGATTCCGCTGCTGCGCCAGCCGCTGGTAGTATTGCCATTTACTCATGCCTTCTTCAGGGCGATCGCCAGCCGTGGAGACCAAGACCACGCTGAGCAGCAGGGGAAGGGCAATCGCCAAGGCGATGAATCTTCCTCTCATGGCACGTTCCTCCGTACGGGCTTTGAGTTTGTGTGGCGCGTCAGAATCCAACGCTCAGGCCGAGCTCCAACGTGCGCGGCGGCCCAAGGTAGTGGGGGCGCGAGACAAAGTCCTGGGTCTCGTCCCAGTCGGAACTGGCGTCTGGTTTGCCCGTGTCGCCATACACCGCCAGCACGTTCCTTTTGTTGAACAGGTTGTAGACATCCGCATAAAGTGCCAATTCCATGCCCATAAGTCGGAACAACTTCTGCGCGCGCAGGTTCACCGTCATGGTCCACGGACGGCGAGCGCTGTTCGGCTCGTCAAGACGCAGACCACGCGAGCTCATCGGTGTATAGGGCAGGCCGCTGCCATAGTTGCCCACGATGTTCACCGCCCAGTTCCCGGGCCTCCCAATGTCCAGCACAAAGTTCATGGTGTGTGTCTGGTCCCAGTCCATGGTCACCGTCTTCTTGGGCGGATAGGTCTTGAACACAGAGAAGGAGTACCAGTCGTTGTAGTGCGAGGTAACGTTCGCAGCGTTGCCTTCCGCTCGCGAGTAGGTGTAGTTGAGCGTGCCGCCAAAGAAGCGGGAGAAGCGCTTCTCCAGCGAAACCTCTACTCCCTTGGCATTAGCATAGTCCATGTTGACGTAGCGCCAGTACGGTGTTGGCGTGGCCATAAAGCGCTGCAAGGCAGTGTAGTCGAAGATGTCTTTGTAGTAGACGGTGACATCCAGGGCAATATCCCGGCTCAGCCGGGTCTGTACGCCGATCTCGTAGGCAACGGTCTTCTCTGGCTTCAGGTTGGCGTTGCCCACCCAGCTATAGATGCCGTAGATGGACAGGTCCGGGTAGGGGTAGTTCGGGTCGTCCTGGTTTTCGAAGTAGTAGAGGTACTGGTAGTCTGGCACTTGGTAGAAGTGGCCGTAGGCAAAATGGAGCACTGCACGGTCAGTCACCGGGTGGGCGAACCCCAGCCTGGGGCTCACGTGGATCTTTTTCTCCGCGTCCTTGAGCTCGGCTGTGGTAGGCTTGGTGGGATCGCCAAAGTATTTGGCCTTCGTGTCCATATAGTCTATGCGTAGACCAGCGTTGACTACCAGGCCCCAGTCCTCGAACTCCATCTTGTCCTGGATGTAAGCAGCGCCCTCGATGGGCTTGTGGCTGTAGTGGTAGTACTCGGGCTTGGGGTTATAGGGGCCGCCCACGTAAAAATAGCGTAGGTCCAGCTGTTTCACTTCCACCCCGGCCTTGAACTGGTGCGTCTTGGTCGCTTGGCTGGTAAGGTCGAACTTGAGCGTGCTAATGGCGTTCTTGCGCTCCTCAAAGTCGTTGTCGCCGCCGATCGTCCAGGTGCTGTCGACCTTCACGCCGTTCTCATCGTACTGGTAGGTCCACCACCCTTTGTTGAATTCATACTCCTCATCCGGACGCGTGCGATTGGCCTTGCCCGCGTACTCTAACGAATCGCTGAGTTGGTAGTACTTGGCGTACTCCCTGCCCACATAGGTCTTGCCGGTGCGCTTGCTCTTGTAGACGAAGAACTCGTCTTCTTCCAACCCTCTGTAGGCGTAGTTGGTCACAAAGTGCGAACCGCGCAACGTGTAAAATGTCCGTGGGCTGAGCGTGTGGGTGAGGGTGAAGTTCAGCATGTAGTTGTCTTCGAAGTTGGTCTCCAGCGCATCGGGCACGTACTTGTAGCCGTGCGAGTAGTTCTTGTACTGCGACTTGCCCACCACGCCGCCCAGGGTGAGCTTGATGCTTTCCAGCGGCCTAAAGACCAGCTTACCGTTACCCCGGCTTTCGATGCGGTAGGGAATCCCGGTCCATCCCAGGTAGGTATCGGTGTCCAAATAGTCGCCGGAGACGAAGAAGGTGTTGGCCTTGCCCAAGAACGGAATGGGCCCGCCCACATAGGCGTCCAGGCGGTAGGTGTCATAGTCGTGGAGCTTCTGGGTGACCGTTTCCCAATACTTGGGGTTGTTCTTGTTGCTGCCTGGCGTTGCCGGTGCCGTGCCCGCGACGCTGATCGGCTGGCCGTCGGAGGTGACCCAATCGGTGCGGACGCCATTCACTATGCGCTGGTACTTGCGCAGGTAGGTGATCTCGCGCGGATTCACCCCCTTGTCCGTGCGGAAACGAACACGACCAGAGTAGTTGGCGCCGCCTTCCTTGGTGACGATGTTCAGCACCCCAGACATGGCCTCGCCGTACTCGGCATTGAACGTACCGGTCATCACTGCCAGCTCGGCGATGCCCACGTTGGCCACGTTACTCCCCATGCTGCCCACCTGCGGGTCCTCGACGTAAAAGCCATCGATGAGGTAGGCCAGCTCTCCAGAACGTCCGCCCCGGACGTTGAACTCGCGGTTCAAACCGGTCCCCGACTCGACAAAGCCAGGGTGCGTGGCCAGCACCTGTTGGTAGGTATTCACCGGCATTTTGTCGATCTGCTCGCCGGTGGTTACGCTGGCCGTTGCGGTCATGTCGCGCTCGATGAGCGGTCGTTCTGCGGTTATCTCCACCACCTGCCCCTCGAGCACCGTGGGCGACAGCTCGAAATCGACCCTGGTGGTATAGTCGACCGTGACCTGCACCTCGCGCTTCACTACTGCAGTGTAGCCGATCATGGTGGCTCGCACGCTGTACTTGCCTGGCGGCACGTTGATGATGAAGTAGTAGCCATCGTTGTCCGTGGCCGCGCCCATGGTTGTCCCTTCGAGGATGACATTGACCGCAGGCAATGGGGAGCCGGTGCTCTTGTCCTTCACCGTACCGGCGATTTTGCCCGTGGTCCCTGCCCAAAGGAGGCCATGGGCTGCCACCGCTACGATTGCCGCCAGCCATACACCACGCTTCATAGGTCTTCCTCCTTCCGTGTGATGGACAGGCTCACACGCTGGCGCTGCTCTGCCGATAACCCAACGAAGCAGGCGCCTGAGCGTCGTTTACGCCCATGCTCGTCAGGAATATAACCACAGATTGAGAAAAAGTCAAGAACAAAGATGAAAAAAATGAATCGAAATCAGGGCTCGAATGAAACGCCCCGCACCGCGGCGCGGCCTTACTTCTGGGGCGTAACCCCTTGTGCTTTTGCTCGGGGTAGTAGTCTGTCTTGAGGTCGCCGTGAGCGCGACCCAAAGGGGGACCGACTTGTTTTGCTCTGCTCAGCAGCGGCCGTTCAGATAGTACTTGAGGGAATTTGGCTTAACTTCGCACTCCTGCGCGATGCAAACGCCGGCGATCAAGCCCTTGTCGCGCACTTCGAAGAGCCGCGGCACAATCATATCGCGCAGGTCCTTCAGCCGGAACGGGTTGACGTAGATCTTGGTGCCGCCTTCGAATCCCGCAGGGATGTTCACCCGCCACTTGATGAGCACATGCCACGGCATCGGGATAATCGCGTCGCGCGGCATGTAGTACCACTCCTCGTTGCACGAGAGCTGGTTTCCCATGGCCGCGTGAATGGCATGGACGATGTCACTGAAGCCGCGAAGTTCCTCGTCGGTGTGCTCACTCGGCTTGCAGTGCTGGCTCTTTGAGTAAATGGCGATGGTGGGATAGCGATGACCCAGGTCGACGAACGCCATGGCGTGGGCGTTCTCGGCAACTACCAGGTTCTGGTAAGAGGCGAAATTCGCGGCATACTCGTTGTACATGTTGGGGCTGGCGTGCGCCAGCTGTAGTTCACGCTCCACCGAGACGCCCCACTCGTCTAGGCCAACCAATTGCTTGTGCAGGTGATCGAAAGACGCGCCCGCCGGACGAAGCCAGTTTTGGTAGACGCTCACATAGCGCACATAGCGGTTCTGGTCGTAGATGTCCTCCATGGCCGCGATGGTGAACTTGAAGTACCAAAAGTGCTCGTCGGGGGTGAGCATGCCTGAGGAACAAGAGTCAGAATCGTACTGGGCCCCGGGCACATAGTGCCGACGGTAAATGAGCAGCTCGTGGCAGCCCCCAAAGAAGGCATCCGCATACTCCAACTTCTCATCGGTGGACATGCTGCGCAGCTGGGCCTCTGTGTAGCCGCTCATGCTCAGCTTCATGTCCACCATGTGCAGCACATGTGCCAACCCCTCCTTGCTGGAAAGGTAGCGTTGCTTCCAGGCCAGGTTCTTCTCGCTCAGTCGATAGTCGTGGTTCTTCTTCCAGTAGTCTACGCTGACGATTTCGAAGAGATTGGGGATGCGCCGAAACTCAGCGGTGGTAGCAAAGAGCTGGCTTGGGTCGATCCTCTCCAATGCGTAGTAGCCGCCATCCTTGCGCACCAGGCGGCTCTTCTCCGGGGGAGTGTTCAGATAGTTTGCTTCACAGAAGTTGCAATAGTCCTCGGGCGTGTGAATCTCAAGCTTCTTGGCAGTCTTGGGGCGTTCATTGGTTATGGGCTTGTGTCTCCGGCCAGGTATGGCCCAAACCTCGGTGCCGGTGAAGGGATGGATCTGCTTCTCGGTGCCATCTGGCATCACGTGGTACATCGCCTCATGGACACGCTCTAACAAGACGGCTCCCTCCTTAATTTCTGGAAGTTGTGGCTGTTCTCAGTCGCACAAAGCGCCGGCGAATTTACGAAAATCCTGCAACATTTGCAAGGAGAAAAGCTGGCTCGGCTGGTTCTCCCTTGGGTCGCACAGGCACCGCGTGCGCCTTGTCTTGACGCCTTCCTGCGACGGGCCAGCCCACCGTCAGTCCAGTCGCTCCACCTGCCAATCGTAGTCCCAGCAGTCAAAATAGAGGTTGCCCCCACGCCACTCCACCTCGCCCCGCTGAAAGTCCACGGTTTCGCTGCGCGGATAGATCTTGGCCGGGAAGAGCGGCTGAGAGAAGTCGTCGTTCACGATCCAACGGTAGGCATCGGTATTGCCAAGGCAAAACCAGCGCACGCGCTCATCCTTCGACTCTTTGAGGCCATAGGACTGATCCACCAACACCCAGCCGTACGGTTCCAAGTACATTTCGCACCAGTCGTGCATGGACTCTTGGCCGGGCATCATCTCATAGCCCGACTGCCAGTGAACCGGGATGCCATTCATGCGCGCCAGCGTCATGAAAAGCAGCGTCTGCATCCCGCAGTCCCCATGGCGCTCCTGATATGCGTACATGGGGATGTTGCGCACGGTCGAGTACTCTCGCGCTCCTGCCCAGGGCACCCACTCATCCACCCAGGCGAAGATCTTCTTGGCTTTCAAATAGGGATTGGTCTCGTTGCCCACAATCTTCCGCGAGACTGCGCGCAACTCGTCGGTGAACACGATGTGCGGCGGCACCTCTCGAGTGTGCTCCTTGTACAAGGCCGACGAGGTGTCGTAGGGCTGTACGCGAGCAGGATCGATGTTGTTGTACTCGGCATAGGAGGTGAAAGAGAAGCAGTACTGGAAGACGGTGGGTTGTCCGGCAACCGCCTTCTGCTCCATGTAGATGGTACGCTGCAGATAGCGTCCATTGTCCGCAATTAGGTAGGTGTCAGGACTTGCCTTCTCTATCCGGATGTCCCGTTGGCGGCGATTGCCTTCCCGCGGAAACGGAAGCCAGGCGCGAATTGTCTCCCCCGCAGGGACAGCATCTGGATGAACCCGAAGGGTGTAGGTGATGCGGAAGCGTTTCGGTTTGACCAGCCGGCAGCCCAAGGTTTCGCTTGCTTGGATGATCTCGGCTGCGTCCTGCTCGTAGCTGTAGGCCCTCTTGGGAAGGAGGCCATGGGCGCGATCGTAGGCCGCCTTGATGCGCCGCGCTTCCTTATCGATGCGGAAGAGGTTGCTGGCCGCCCTGGCGAAGTACCACTTCTGACCGTCGATCGTCATGCACTCTAACGACCGCTCGCTTTCCCATCGTTCGAGGTCTGCATCGCTCACCGTGGGGATGTACAGGCGAATATAGTCGAGCACCTCTTCCTTTGTCTTGGAAAAATCCTTGCGAATGCGGTCCAGCCTCTCGATCTCGAACTCCAGGGTCAAACGGTCCAAGGCCGGCATGTCGGGGGGTTGGGCGAGCGCCATTCTCATTTCGCTCTGTGCCTTGGCAAATTCGCCACGGGCGATGAGAGGTTCGAACTGGGCAAGGACGCCTCGGGTCTGCGCGAACGAGGGGAGTGCGAGCGCAGCGACCGCCAGAATTGTGCTGATTCTCTGCATTTTCATCTCCTCGGTGTGGTTCACCAGCCTATCGCCCGAAAAAGCACGGCGAGTAACCGGGCCGTGTCCTTGCTGTGAGAGCCAACGACTCCGAAGCCGCTGGGCAAAAAGAACGCCCGAGAGGAACGGCTATTGGGCATCATGGAAGTAGACCCTCACTGAGTTATCCTGCACCCCGCGCAGAGCGGGGAATTCCGCGACAAGGTGTGCGGACGAGGCCAACCAACGATACATGTGAGGGTTTTCTGGGGGGACAGTCTTGCCTATGGTGAGCACCCAAGCGCGAGAAAGAGCGCCCAGGTCCTCTTCCCGGCACGGCACGTAGATGCGACTGCTGTCCAAGGCAATCCCTTTCAGCTGCGCAGTGCCGGTAATGTAAAAGCGCGCCTCAGCGGGCTCCTTGAAGAAGTACAAGGGCACGATGACATCTTCCGCTCTCGCATGCTCATGCACATAGCAGATCGCCTCCTGCAGCCGGTCGCGGTTGCCCCAGCCATAGGTGAAGTAGCCGTAGCAAGTCTCCAACGACGGAATGAGCACTACCGCGGCGATTCCTGCCCAAGCAACTTTCTTCCCCCGGGCGGCGCTCGCCAGATGAGTGACGAAGTAGGCCGCGGCGATACAGAAGGCGGGGAGCGTGTAGGAGACGTACTTTGCGCTGACGTTCACTCGGAAGGCAGCAGCCAACACCAGGGCAACAGGACCGATGAGGGCGTAAGTTGCGAGGAAAGCCCCTTCGCGTCGGCGTGTTGCAAGCAGGTGAATCATCCCCAGCAGGGCGGCCACTGCCAAACTGGGGGTCAAGTGGTAGCCGACTCTCAGCACAAAGCCAAAGGGCGTGACTCCCCAGTAGCCAGAGGTTATCTGCTTCTCCCGCCAATGCGCTACAAACCGGAGAAAGCTGGGGAAGAACAACAGTCCCAAAGCGGCCCCTACCGCGACCACAAGCACCACGCGCTTTGCCATCCAACCGGCTGGTGGCCGAGGGAAGAGCTGGGCCGTGAGCATGAAGACTACGGCAGTAAGAAGAACAAAGGCGGCGGTGTTGTGGAAGAAAAAGGCCAAGAGAGAAAGGCCAACGAAGAGTATCAAGTCGGCAACTCCTCCGCGCTTCGCGAAACGGTCCAGGCAAAAGAGGGCACACAGCGACAAGAGGACGACCACTGAGTAAGCCCTGGCAAACTGCGAAAGGTAGATGTGCCAGGGCGAGAAGGCAGCAAAGAGCAGGGCGACCATTGCCACCCGGGCGTCGAACAGGTGACGCGCTAGTGCGTGGATCGCCAGCAGTGTGAGGATGCCGAAGATGCAAGGGAAGAGACGCAAGGCGAAGGCAGTGTGGCCGAAGAGTTCCAGGGCGGCGCGGCTCAAGAGGAGAAACGGATAGGAAAGGTTACTGCCCCACGCCTGCTGTGCGCGCCCATATGTGTACAGTTCGTCGATCCAGCAGCTCCAGGCGCCGAGCCTGTAGAACCGGATGGCCCCTCCGATGAGGAGGATGACCACGAGGCCGATCGCGTGCTGGCGCTGGCGTTGTAAAGCTGCGATGGACGTTGGCCCTCTCCGCCAGGAAAGCTCGTTACGCGTGGACGCTTCGACGGCGCGCGGCTCGTTGCGCAATTGCCAGCCCACCTCCTCCGCATCCCCTGGCGCCTTGGCGCCCCTAACAAAGAAGGCCCTGAGCTCGCACCCAGGGCCTGGGAGTGGCGCCTCCCAGAATCGAACTGGGGACACACGGATTTTCAGTCCGTTGCTCTACCGACTGAGCTAAAGCGCCAAACCACCGCTGACAAATATAGAAAATTTTCCTTCTTTGTCAAGAGGAAAAATCTCGCTCCCCAGCCGCTCGACACCCGATTTCCCTCATTTTGACCATTTTGCCGCTCCCTCCATTGCCCAGCACGCTCAGCCACCTGCGACCTTGCTTTCTCGACAGCGGGCGGCCAAAATCCGCTTGATTGTTTGGCATTTTTCCACTATTTTCGGACAACTTTTGAGGGCCAATGCGTGAAGACAAGCGGTTTACCCGACTCCATCCTCATCAAGGGGGCGCTGGGCGGTGACCAGGCAGCATATCGCCGCATCATGGAACGCTACCGTGGCCCCATCTTCAGTGTCATCTACCGCATGGTCAGGAATCGGCTTCAGGCCGAAGACCTGGTGCAGGAGACCTTCATCAAGGCATTTGCCGCCCTGGCGAATTTCAACGAAGAGTACGCCTTTTCCACCTGGCTCTATAAAATAGCCATCAACAACTGTATCGATTACTTCCGCAAGAAGAAACTTGCCACCTGTTCCTTGGAGCATCCGATCCAGGCGAAGGACGGCGAGATCCCCCGCGAGTTCGCCGACGCCTCAGCCAGCCCCGAGCGCACCCTGCTGGCGAAGGAACGCACGAGGATCATCGAAGAGGCCATCGCCAGTCTGCCCGAGAGGTATCGTATCTGCATCATCCTTCGCCACAATGAAGATCGCTCCTACGAGGAGATTAGCCAGATTCTCAACGTGCCGTTGGGCACGGTGAAGGCCCGCATCTTCCGGGCGCGCGAGATGCTGAAAAAGCGCCTCAAAAACCAACTGCGCCCTTGACGGAGTCCGCTACTTGGTCAGGAGGATCCTTTCCACGCGGTGCTCACTGCCGGCCGCAATGCGGCAGAAATAGATGCCCGCCGGGAGCTCCCGGCCATGCTGATCCCTGCCATCCCAAGTGAAGCGGTGCTCTCCGGGCGGCAACGACCCCTCTGCCAGCACCCTAACCACCGCCCCGCGCAGGTTTACTATGACCACCCGCGACGGTAACGCCTTTGGCAACGACAGCGAGATGGTCGTGAGCCCGCGACAGGGATTGGGGAAGGCTGGCGAAAGGTGAAAAGCCGCTGGCACAAGGCTGGGTGTTTCCACGCTCACGGTGCCCAAGACCGTTCGCACGCCGTTTCTGGCCAGCTCCTCAAGCCGATAGTCGCATCTTGTTCCGCGTGGTGCTTTCTGGTCGAAATAGTGGTACTCTTGCCGGCGGCCAATGCCACCTGTGGCCGGCAGCAGGCCCTCGTTCACGCTCACCCACCCCGTTTTGCCCTGTTCGGCTCGCCAAAGGTCAAAGCCCAGGCAATCGACTTCGTCACTGGTTTGCCATCTCACCACCACACCCCCGTCTTCCCACGCAGC
Organism: Calditrichota bacterium; assembly: GCA_014359355.1. Taxonomy (NCBI): domain Bacteria; kingdom Pseudomonadati; phylum Calditrichota; species Calditrichota bacterium. The sequence continues at coordinate 13,457 of JACIZP010000206.1, forward strand.
CTCCAAGAGGACCAAATGAAGGGGCAGGGGTAGTATGCCGGCGTCTTGATATGGGTCCGAGGTCAGGACGATTTCGGTGGAGGCGGACTCCCCAGTGACTTGGTTCCGCACGTTTATCACCAAGAGGTCCCCGATCGACCATGGCGTGGGGAAATCGGCACACTGCACCATCCAGATCAGACGTGAACTCTCCGGCAGCAGGCCAGTCTGGCTTGGGGCATTGTGTGTCAGCACCTCGCCAGGACGGCTCTGGATGAAGGCCTCGAAGCTCACCTGGTTTGCCTGCGGCACACCGCCGTCGCTGGCACGGACTTCGCCGTAGACCAGGTGGGGCACTTGCGCCACGGCAACCTCGCCCCAGCCCATGAGCATGGCGACCGTCGCCAACAGCACCGCACAATACCTGCCACGTGTCATCTTCTCTTTCCTCCTCATGGCCAGGTGACATCCTGGTTCACGCGCACAAAATAGGGCCATCCGGGGGTAAGCGCGAAATTGCTCGCGGGTTGCGAAGGCTGGTAGAACTCGACCGCCTGTGCTTCGGCGTTCCACCTTCCCACCTGGCTACAACGAGGAATGTTGGCCAACAAGTCCGAGGCCCTGGTCAGGTGCCGCTTGCTGAAGGGCAGGACAATGGCGTTGAGGCGCCCTTCAGGCGAGGCACGGAGCTGATAGCTGCCGTCGGCGAGGAACCCTGCGACACTCATCATGCCTGGCATAGTCGCGTTCACCAGCAAAGGCTGCGCGCTGCTGATCGAGAAATTGGTTGCTGGCAAAGCCGGGATGAACTGCTGAAGCGATCCAGTGACAGGGTCAATGAAGGCCACTGAGTTCATCTGGGGAAAACGCGCCACCAAGTCTGCGGCCGTAGAGGCAATGGGCTGAGCAAAGGGAAAGGCGACGGCGTTAAAGTCCGTACCAGTGGTGGTGGCCAGAGGGAAGTCGAGTTCGCCCGCGTACCCGTACAGGGCCGACTCCAAATCGCCGTGCGTGGCAGTGATGGCGTAGAAGGCGTTCTGTAAGG
>JACIZP010000207.1 GCA_014359355.1 Calditrichota bacterium
ATCATCGCGGGCAGCTACACCATCTACGGCGGGCTCAAGTCGGTGGTGTGGTCCGATCTACTGCAGGGGGCAGGACTGCTCATCGGCGGGGCCCTGGTGACCATCCTGGGACTGAGTTTCCTGGGGCACGGCAACCTCGTCCACGGCTGGCAAAGCTTTGCCAGCGCCAATGCCCACAAGCTCCACGTGGTGCTCCCCTGGAACGACCCCGATGTGCCGTGGCTTGCGGTCTTCGTGGGAGGCCTGTGGATCCCCAACCTCTTCTACTGGGGCCTCAACCAGTTCATCACGCAACGCACCTTAGGGGCGAAAAGCGTGGCTGAGGGGCAAAAGGGCATCATGTTGGCGGCGCTCCTCAAGCTCTGCATCCCCTTCATCATCGTCATCCCGGGCATCATGGCCTACCAGCTCTTCGGCAACGAGATCACGGTGGCCGACAAAGCCTACCCACACATGATCAGCAGGCTCCTGCCGCCCCAACTCCGCGGCGTCATGTTGGCTGCCCTTGCCGGTGCGGTGATGAGCACCTTCAACTCGGGATTGAATTCGGCTTCCACAATTTTCACCATCGACATCTACGCCAAGTACCTCAGGCCGCAGGCATCGGCGCGCCACCTGGTGCGCGCGGGCAGGCTGGTGACCACGGTGATTGTCGTGGTCGCTTGTCTGTGGGCGCCCATCATCTCCAGGTTCAAGGGCGTTTTCAGCTACATTCAAGAGATTTGGGGCTTTATCTCGCCGGGAATCGTCGCGGCGTTTCTCGTGGGGTTAGTGGTCAAGAAGGCACCACCTGCCGCAGGCAAGGCGGCCATGCTCATCGGTCTGCCGCTGTACGGATTCTGCCGCTTCGGGCGCTTCATCTGGCGCATCCCTGGCCTGCAGAGCTTTGCTCCTGGCGCACAGCGCGCGGTGGCGGCTTTCAACTCCTGGGCTTTCCTCCACCACATGGCGCTGGTGTTCATCGTGCTGACCATTTGCATGCTCGTCATCACCAGGGCTCGGCCGCTCCAGAAGCCGGTGACGCTGCCCGTCTCCTCCCTGGACACCCGCCACCACCCGCACGTGTACCTGATGGGCACTGTGGTTATCGCCCTCACCGTGGCGCTGTATGCCATCTTCTGGTAGGCAGAGACAACGATGGGGACCGCCATGCACAGTTCTTCGCAAGTGAGGATCGACGACTGGTCACCGGAGGAGTTCCAGCAGCACGCGGAGCGAGCACTCCACTGGGTGACCTCGTATTTGGAGAACTTGCGCAGCTACCCGGTGCTCTCGCGTGCGGCGCCGGGTGAAGTCAAGGCACAACTCCCCGTTTCTCCGCCCGAAGAGCCGCAGCCATTTGCCGAGATCCTCGCTGACTTTGAGCGGGTGGTCCTGCCCGGCATCACCCACTGGAACCATCCGCGTTTCTTCGCCTACTTCTCCATCACCGGTTCCTGTCCAGGCATCTTGGGCGAGCTCATCGCCTCGGCGCTCAATGTCAATGCCATGCTCTGGAAGACCTCGCCGGCGGCAACCGAACTGGAGCAAGTTGTGCTGGACTGGCTCAGGCAGATGGTCGGCTTGCCGCAGGACTTTCGGGGGGTGATCAACGACACCGCCTCGGTGAGCAGTCTCTGCGCTATGGCCGCGGCGCGCGAGGCTGCCGGCTTGGCAATCCGCGAACAGGGTCTGAGCGGCAGAAGCGACCTGCCGCGCCTGTGCATGTACACCTCCGACCAGGCGCACTCGTCCATCGAAAAAGCGGCAATCGTGCTGGGCATCGGCCAGCAGTGGCTGCGCAAAATCCCTTGCGACGCGCAGTACCGCATGGATGTTCGTGCCCTGGAGCAGGTAATCCGCGCGGATGAGGCTGCTGGCTGTCGGCCGCTGTGCGTGGTGGCTACCATCGGTACCACCTCGACGACCAGCGTCGACCCGGTGGCGGCGATTGCCGAGCTATGTGCCGAACACGGCCTGTGGCTCCACGTGGATGCGGCCTACGGAGGTGCCGCGGCCATTGTGCCGGAAAAGCGCCCCCTGTTCGCCGGCTGGGAGAGGGCCGACTCCATTGTCGTCAACCCGCACAAGTGGCTCTTCACCCCCATCGACTGCAGCGTGCTCTTCTGCCGCAGGCCCGAGGTGCTGCGCCAGGCTTTTAGCCTCACGCCCGAGTACCTGCGCACCGCCGAGCAGGACCAGGTGACCAATCTCATGGACTATGGCGTCTCCTTGGGGCGGCGGTTCCGCGCCCTGAAGCTGTGGATGGTCATTCGCTCGCTGGGCACTGCAGGCATCGCGCAGGCGCTGCGGCAGCACATGGCCTATGCCGAACGGCTGGCCGAGCTCATTTCTGCCCACTCGGACTTTGAGTTAGTGGCGCCGGTGCCTTTCAGCACGGTGGTCTTTCGCTATCGGCCGCGCGGCGTGCCGCAAGAGCATGTCAATGCGCTCAACGAGCGACTGCTTGCCGCGGTCAACGGTACCGGAAAGGCTATGCTTTCCCACACCGTGCTGCGCGGCACCTATGCCCTGCGCTTAGCCATTGGCAACCTGCGCACCACCTGGGAGGACGTGGAGCTTGCCTGGCAGGTGGTGCAGGAGGAGGCGGAGAGGGTGGGGCGGAAATAGGGGGGAAATAGAGCAGAGTGGCCAATAGGAGCTGGGGAATGGGTGCCGTGGCTGCCGGCCGGTCGTGCTCTCAAGGTGGAACCGCAAATTGCTGGTGCCAGAGGACGCAGACGGGGTGGAATTGCACGTGCTGTTAGCAGGGTCCAGCAAAACCCAGTCTCTCGCGAGGGTCGCAGCCTTCGTCGAAAGGTGTTAACAGCATGAAGCATTAGGGGCTGGTCAAGGCTGTGGCGGCCCCGTGGTGGGGGGAACCTCAACACTCCCGCTTCGCTGGAGCTTTGCGCCCCACGTGCGCCTGTCGCGGCCGGTCGCTAGGCCAATCCGTAACGGCCGCAAGGAAGAGCGGTCCGGATAGAGGAGACCAAACGCGCCCCCATCCCAATCAGAAGGAGTTCTGGGGTCGATATGGACTGCTCCTTTGGCTGCGTTGCGCGCGAAACATCCCTCCCGAACTGGGCGGCGGGCAAGCAGCCGTTCGCGGAGATGTGGCCGAGCATGCCATGAATCGACGCCCCGCAATTACTCACCAAGGTGGTGCTTCTTGTTCGCTTACGTGCGGCCCTTGCCGTTCGCTTCGGCACCGACACGCACAAAGACAAGGCAACATCAGGAGATATTTCCTCGGGGCTTTCTACCTCGGGCACAACTTGTAGGGCCGGACACTACGGCTCGCCGACGGGCGCTGCCCCGGCGGGACATCAGACCTCAAAACGCTCAGTGATTTCCCCTTCTCTTTCCACCCGCCTTGGCCCTGCCCGAGAAGGACCACCCCCGCAGGAGCTCCTCCTTCCGCTGAACTCGGTGAGCATGTGGGCGGCGCGAAAGTCCCCGACTTCAGGCAGCACTGAAGGGCGGAGCGGGCTGAACAGGTTTCCTGACGACGGGCGCGAAAGGAAGGGATCTGCGAAAGTGATTTAGGCCGGCAGGTCTATGCCTCGCCCTGAACGACCCGGCGGCGACGTTCCACTTCTTGTTCGGGAGGGGTTGCCCTTGCGGAGGGTCCACGCCCGCAAAAACGATGGGTGTGTTCCGTCCCCAAGTGGCCCCATTCCCCAGCGGCAGGGTCTCCAACGCACTGGGACGCCTACACCCTAGGCACCGCCTCCCTCTGCTCCGCTCAAGGGGGACCCATGGTACCTGCTCAGCAACGCCCCAAGATGAAAAGAATCGCCAGCAGGACTAAGAAGGCCACGGCCACCGCATCCTTGTACGGCTTGTACGCATCGCCCTGTACGATCTCACCAAGGGTCACCGTAGCGCGCGTTTTCAGGGCCGCGCCACAATTGGGGCATTCGCTGGCAGCATCTGGAATCTCGGCATGACCACAGGCAGGACACTTCATGACCTTTCCCCTCCAATCACTCCAGCGGGAGCCTGTAGTTCCTGAGCCCCTCGCATTGGTCTGGGGTGAGAACCCTCACCTCCCTCGCGCCCATCTGTCGTAGGGATTCGCACCAACGATCAACTCTCTCCTGGACTTGCTGGTCCAAGATGTCCACGAACAGCACTCTGACCCACACCCCTTCCAGCCTGGTCCGTTTCGGTATGTTTCGGCGCTTTGTGTCCCTCATATCGGAGAAAATAAGCAGATGCGCGGCGTACCCGCCGCTCACGGAAGGCGACATGAACCGTGCGGCACGGATGATAGCCCCGGCAAGGTCGGTGTCTGGGGAGCGTGGAAGCCCAATGATGCTGTCCGCCCTTGCCTTCAACCGTGCCTTCTGGGCTGCCACACGGGCACGTAGATCCCTTGGCACAATGTGAGTCGACGGCCGCGGCAGCCACGTGGTCCCAATGAACGGGGGCTCCTTTTCCTCCAGACTTTCACTGCCGATCAAGATGAGAGTGAAAGCATCACCATAGTCTAAGCTGTCGATGTAGCATTTGCAGTTGCTAATTGCGCGGGGTAAGTAGGAGCTGAATGAACCGGAGTTGTCCACCAATGCCACGACGAATCTCCCCCTCTGTACCGGCTCTACAGGGTTGTCGCACTTGCCGGTGCAACCTTGTGCGAGGACCAGTATCGCCACAACCGCAAGCACTCGGAGCAGCTTCATCTTCACCAGCAGAAAGACGACCACACTGGCCACGACTTCTACCACATAGGTGAGGACCGAGAGGAGCGCAGAGAGAAAGTCGTCGATTCTGGTGATGACCGCGTGAAGCACGCCCATGAAGAGCAACACAACTTCGAGAATCGCCCGGAGAGCTGTCGCGACTACCCACCCGAGGACGAGCAGAATGTCACGCAAAGAGAAAGCTGAGAGGGCGGTAGCGATCGGGACTACCACCGTCAAGAAGAATGTAACCCAATAGGGAAGCCTGGCCATGACACGTGCCAGGCCATGCGAAGGCTCCGCTTCGGTCCCCGTCACCTGGTAGATGCGGTACAGGGCAATGCCCGCTTCGGCGAATACCAATATGACCAAGAAGAGAGCCAACAAGCCACCCATGGCCAGCCTCACGTTCTTCGGGAGCTTGTGCCACCCGGTCAGGTCTGTGAGGCCCGAGAGCTCAAGGAGGAAGAAGCCGAGAAGTACCTCGACGAGAACGACCACAATTGAGGCCAGGCTGGCAGCGGATAGGCCCTGAACGCCAAGACCCCCCTCGCTGGGCAACAACAGTTCCATGCCGAAGAAGATAAGCACATAGTTGGCTGCTGCAAACGCCAAGGTAACCGCGAAAAGGAAGAAAGACCCCAGCAGGCGTCCGAGCTCAATGCGTCCACCGAGGTTCGCCTGCATGCTCCTCAAGGAGTTTTGGGCCGGCTGCAGCCAGCCTGTCACAGTTTCGACCACTTTCCCCAGGAAGTGATCGCAGATGAAAGTCACCAACTTGCAGAGGTAGTCTCTCACGATGTACAAGAGCAGCAGACTACCTATAGCACACAGCACAATGGTGAGCATTGCTGTTCCTCCCCTGGACCGGAGTCAATGCGAATTCTCCCGAGACAAGCGCAGACCTATGATTGGGGGTGGCCCTGTGCCTTGTTCCAAAATCGGACAAGAAAGACCTGGACTGAACAGCAAGGGCACAACTCCCACGGGCGGTCGTTCGGCGCTAGTCCTCGCGGTTCAGTCTGACGATGCCCCAGATGGTCATACAGCACAGCAGCAACACAAAGCTAGCACAAAGCGCCGCCTCCCATTCTGCCCTCCCTTCTAGCAAATGCCAGATGGTTACCAGCAGGAGGGACCAACCTGCTGCGAAGACTCCAACAAGCGCAAAGGTGGCACACTTGTGAAACCGGGGCAGATTGCGTTCTTTGTTTACCTGCCCTTGCGTCGTGTCGCTCGATGCCATCTTTCCGAACCTCCCTACTTGCGATCAGTAACACAGGCCTCCAGGCGGTCTACCGTCGCGATATCAGGGTATAGAGATGTGCCACAAAGATCCCCAAATGCAAGAAGCCGAGAAGGACAAGCGCTAGGGTAATGATTTCTGCCGGCGCGTCCAGGGGAGGGGCCCCTGGCTGCAAACCGAAAAACGATATAAAGGCATTCCAGATCTGCGCCCAAAAGCCCCAAGGCATCGCCGGAGGGTGGTCAAACTGCGCGTGCAGGGTACTGGCCACCACGCCCAACGAGAGCGGCCAGATGAAGAGCATGCCAACGAACAGCGCGAATGATCCTACCAGCTCCTCGACATACCAGCGAACAAGCCACAGAGGGAGAAACCAGGGATGGGTGCAGAAGTACCAGCGTCTGTTGAGATCGCGCAGCCGGCGCAGACAGCGCATCTCTTCGTCAAACTGGCCGTACTCGCGGAAGATGCGGGCAAGGGCGGTGACGATGCTCATTTGCGCGTTGAGGACCGAGCGCGTTTTCACACTCGAGTGGAACCAACGGCCCGTGGCCTTAGTCTCCATGTCGATCTCTTTCAGGCGGTTCTTGACGTCTATGTTGTAGCCGACCCCGTAGAACATGCACTCGGCCTTCACCTCCAACTGGTGGCGGAGGGCGATCGACTCAAGTGCCGTGGTGGGAGTGCGATAACCCAACAGCTCCGTTGCCTCCAAGGCGAGCGTCGCGCCGACGATGCATTCCTGGACAGTCTGTGCCTCCTTGAGGATCTTTTCCGCCCGGTCATTGAGCCGGTCCGCTACCATTACGAGTTTGCCGGGTGCGCTGTGCGCCCCCAGTTGTTCTTCGCCTCCCTTTGGAGGCGCCGTGGCCTTGATCCAGTCCCGCAGTTGTGTCCAGTAGTCCTTCAACAACCTTGCATCCTTGAGAAGGTTATACATCCCCCCACTTGGTTTGAATACTCTCTCTATCCTCATTCTTCCTGAGAGGCGCTCTTCCTGAAAGAAAACGCGATTTCGCTTGTATGAGGCACTGTACTTGTGCCCCACGGAAACAAATATGTGTCTGCCAATTCTCTGCAAACCCTGAAACTTGCCGAACCTCCCTTGCAAGTCGGATTGGGGTTGGCTTCTCCCATCGTCAGGAAAGTTCAAGAAGATGTCTTGAAACGTAACCCCTATCGGGGGGGTCACAGTTTCGTCACCAAACAGCTCATCCATCATCTTCCGCGTGCTGACCGCATGAGCCCGATAGCCAACCTTGTAGGCGAGGTAGCCGTGGAGGAACACGTAGGGCTCTTCTTCGTCGATGGCTGCTGCGCATCCTTCTCTCACACGGACTTTGTGTTGTTCCTGCTGCTCGCAAATCCTTGTCCTGAGGTAGTTCCTCAAGCCCGTGGCATCGAACAACAGGCGCGGCTGCAACCTGATGCTCTCTACGAGCTGACCAAGCCCGGATTTTGGAGCGGACCGGCTCCCTGGCAAACTGAGACATTGCCATTTTCTTATCCTTGACTCATCAACAGCCTCCGCGCCATCGCCCAGCGCACCCGACAAAGCCGCAAACAGGTCGGCTCGCCTGTCGGTGAAGCACACCCAGTGGACCTCGGGAAAGGCCATCACGAGCATGGGGAAGAGGGAAAGGACATCCGTGCCGATTGGCGTCCACTTGGAAAGGTCGCAGGCCTGCGCGCACAAAGTCCAATGGGCAGCTCCGAAAAAGCAGGGGTCAAGGATGGCCGTGAAAGCGGAGCCGGCGGAGTTGCGGGATAGCTGCTCCTCCAACGAATCGGCGACGTACTGGAAGGCGGCGAGGCAGTCGTCTTGCGAGACCCCGCCAGGCACCGGGATATGGATCATCCTCTGGCCGACGACAAAAGACCAATAACGATTGAGGCTCTGGTAAAGGCGGGGATCTCCGGAAATTAGGCAGATTCTCATAGGCACCCCTTAGCCGGTTAACTCCCTCACCAGCGACCTGAGTTCGGCAATGTCAATCGGTTTCTTCAGGAATTTGGCAGCACCCAGGTTCAAGCACGCAACCGCAGCGTCAAAGTCGCGGTAGGCGGACATCATCACTACAGGAATCGCCGGATATTGCTCCCTGCACCACTTCAGGACTTCGATGCCGCCCCTGTCTATCCCTGGCCTCGATTCGTCAAGGCAGATGTCCACGAGAAGCAGAGATACGCCCTCGTCGATTTTCGTCTTGGCCTCAGATAGCGAGAGCGCGGTGACAACCTCCCACTCCCCCTGAAGGGCTCTCACGAGAGCCGCCAGGTATTCCGGTATGTCATCAACAATCAATATTTTCGGGCGGTTCATTTTCTGTTTCGCCTTCTCCGAGTAGGAACACCGTCCCGCCACCTATGTCTCTAAATTGCCCTCTGACACCCCTGATAACCACGCTGCAACACGGTTCCGGGGCCGGTCTGCTCCCCTTATCTCCTGCATCCTCTCAGCCGCGGAGACGACCATCGCCTCGCTTTGTTTGCGAGCCGAGAACCCTTCGGCGAACGTCGTACGAGGACGACGCTACTCATGGGACCTCCCGGGGCGCGGAGCAACGCCCGCTGTACGGCCCATCTTCACCGGCCTCACTCCTCCTGCAGGGCAAAAGACCTCCACACTGACCATCTTCTGGACATTGCGAGCACCTTGTGCCAGTATCAAATACGCTTTACCCTTGCCGGACCCGTTGCAGGTGCTCATCCTGCCAGGAGAAAAAAGCATACCCAAGGAGACGGTTTAGGGTGAACTTGAAAAACGCGAGCGCCTCCCACCGCTCGGCCGGCCTTCGCCACACGGCGGCACCTGCGTCACCCAAAGATGCACCAGGAGGGAAACAATGAGCCATTTCATTTCTGCGATAACGTAGCTTCTTCTCATACGTCTTGAAGTCAACCCCCTTCCACCTGTCTTCGGCTCGGTTCTCAAGGCCCTGCAGGCGTATTTCTTGAATAAGCCCCATGTTCAGAATCACGCGATCGTACGGAAACCCCTCCCCGCGAAAAAAGGGGTCGCCAAGT
>JACIZP010000208.1 GCA_014359355.1 Calditrichota bacterium
ACGATGCCTACGGCTCGCCCCCCGAGACGCGCAAAGCCGACCACCAGGTTTTGGGCAAAGTCCTTGTGCACTTCCAAGAAATCGCCCGCGTCCACAACCCGCTTGATGACCTCCTTGATATCGTACGGCTTCGTGGGACTATCGGGCACAATGTCGTCCAGTTCCGAGTCCTGGCGGTCTGAGGGGTCGTCACACGGTGCAGACGGGGGGTCCTCAAGATTGTTCAGCGGCAGATAGCTGAAAAGCCTGCGGGTGGTGCTCAGTGCTTCCGCCTCGGAGGCGCACGCAAAGTGGGCCACGCCCGATTTGGTGGCGTGCACGTCTGCTCCCCCCAGTTCATTGAAGGTCACCTCCTCATGGGTGACCGTCTTCACCACGTTCGGACCGGTGACAAACATGTAGCTGGTCTCTTTGACCATGATGATGAAATCGGTGATGGCAGGCGAGTAGACCGCGCCCCCGGCGCACGGGCCCATGATGACGCTGATCTGCGGGATGACGCCCGACGCCTGCGTGTTGCGCCAGAAAATCTCCGCATAGCCACCCAGACTTTCCACGCCTTCTTGGATACGCGCCCCGCCGGAATCGTTCAAACCGATCACCGGTATGCCCAGATTCAGCGCCATATCCATCACCTTGCAAATCTTTTCGGCGAAGGTTTCGGATAGCGAGCCGCCGAAAACGGTGAAGTCCTGAGAGAAGACAAAGACCGGCCGGCCGTCGATGGTGCCGTGCCCCGTGACCACGCCGTCGCCGAGGTAGCTCTCCTTGTCCAGGCCGAAGTCCCGACAGCGGTGGCGCTTGAACATGTCGTATTCTTCGAAGCTCCCCTCGTCCAGGAGCAGGTCCAGCCGTTCGCGGGCAGTCAGCTTCCCTTTGCGGTGCTGCGCTTCGATGCGCTCCGGGCCACCGCCGAGGCGAGCCTGTTCCCGGAGCTCACGAAGGTGAGCGAGTCGGTCATCAGAGGGCATCTTCACTTTCCGCTCCTTGGGCCGCCACAATCTCCAATGTGCCGTCGCGTTCGATAATCTTGCCGATTTTCACGTGGACGTCGTGATCAAGAGCAACCAGCCACCCCTCGGCCGCAAGGCGGGGGAGGAGTTCCCTTTTTGCCTCCAAGGTGCGCAAAGGGAAGGTGTCGACGCCAGCGATGTAGGCCAAGCGCACGTGCGCAGTAGTAGGGAGGAGGTCGCCCAGATAGACAAGCCGCTCGCCTTGCGAGACGATCTCCACCATCTGGTGGCCGCGGCAATGGCCGCCAGTGAGCCGCACCTCGATGCCTGGCAATATCTGACAGTCGCCCTCAACCAGGCGCAAAAGTCTGCGTTCCTCGAGCACCTTGAGGTGATCCGTAAAGTAAGCCGCCGCGGTGCGCTCGTTAGGCCTCATCGCGTCTTCCCATTCCCACACCTGCACCACGTGCATCGCCTTGGGAAAGGTGGGCTCGGGGGTTTCCAAGAAGCCGGTCACTACTCCTCCAGCGTGATCCGCATGAAGATGGGAGAGAATAACGAGGTCAACATTTTCCGGCGCTACCCCCAAGGCCTGCAGTCCCGCCAACAGACCGGATGGAGCATCAAGGCCAAAGATGCGCCGCTGCTTGGCGGTGAGCAGATCGCCCATGCCCACATCGATGAGCACGGTAGTCTGCGGAGTGCGAACCAGCAGAGTGTTCATGTCCAGCGGCACCAAGTTGTCGTCGTCCGCGGCCACCAGCTTTCGCCAGATAGTCTTCGGCACCACGCCGAACAGGGCGCCGCCGTCGATCTTGAACGTGTTGTCGACCACCGTGTGGATGTCGAATTCTCCCAGCCGCATGCTCAGGCTTTCCTGCGCTGGTCTTTGGTCCAGCAGGACTGCTTTCGGCGAGGCGACGCCACTTTCGCTCTCACTGTTGCGCTTTCCTCCGCTCGGCAATTTCGCGGCGCACATAGTCGATGATTTCCTGCAGCGAAGCGCCGGGGGTGAAGAGCGCCCCAACCCCCATCTGTTGCAGGGCACGGATGTCTTTGTCGGGAATGATGCCACCCCCGAATAAGAGGATGTGATCGGCACCCTGGGCGCGAAGAAGCTCCAGTACCTCAGGAAAGAGCGTCATATGTGCCCCAGACAGCACGCTCATGCCAATCGCATCCACATCTTCCTGGATGGCAGCGCGCACGATGGCCTCGGGCGTCTGGCGTAGGCCCGTGTAGATGACCTCCATGCCCGCATCCCGCAGGGCACTGGCAATGACCTTGATGCCACGATCGTGCCCATCTAAGCCAGGTTTGGCGAGTAAGACGCGGATGGGTCGTTCCACGCGCGGTCCTCCCTTCGCGTAGCCTCAAAGGAGCACCGGTTCCTGGTACTCGCCGAAAACGCTGCGCAATACATCCACGATCTCCCCCTCAGTGGCGTACACCCGCACGCACTCCAGGATGGCCGGTACGGTGTTTTCCGTTCCCTCGGCCACGCGCCGCAGGTCGGCAAGAGCCCTCTGGACCTTGTCATTGTCTCGTTCGCTTCGCAGGCGCTTAAGGGCTACACACTGCTCATGCTCAACAGCAGGGTCGATTTCTAAAATGGGGATGGTGCCGGTGTCCCCCTCTTCCGTGAAGCGGTTGACCCCCACGACGATCCTTTCCTGGTTCTCGATCTGACGCTGGTAGCGGTACGCAGCCTCGGCGATTTCCCGCTGGAAGTAGCCCTGCTCTATGCACTTGAGCACGCCCCCGCGCTTTTCGATCTCGGCAAAATAGGCTTCAGCTCCCTTCTCCATCTGGTCAGTCAGTGCTTCTACGAAGTAGGATCCTGCTAAGGGGTCGATAGTGTTGGCCACACCGATTTCGTACGCCAGGATCTGCTGGGTGCGCAGGGCAATCTTTACCGCGTGCTCGGTGGGCAAAGCATACGTCTCGTCCATGGAGTTGGTGTGCAGGCTCTGAGTGCCTCCCAGCACACCGGCCAAAGCCTCGTAGGCGGTCCGGATGATGTTGTTTTCCGGCTGTTGGGCGGTGAGACTGCAACCGGCAGTCTGGGTGTGGAAGCGGAGCAGCCATGACTCCGGCTTCTTCGCCCCGTACTTGTCGCGCATGTAACGCGCCCAAAGGCGCCGCGCCGCCCGATATTTGGCCACTTCCTCAAACAGATCAAGGTGAGCGTTGAAGAAGAAAGAAAGTCGCGGCGCAAAGACGTCGACATCCAAGCCCGCAGCGATGCCGGCTTCGACATAAGCGAACCCATCGGCGAGCGTGAAGGCCAGCTCTTGCACGGCCGTAGACCCAGCCTCGCGAATGTGATAGCCTGAGATGGAGATGGTGTTCCATTTGGGCACATGCTGGGCACAGAAGGCCATGGTGTCCGTGATGAGGCGCATCGACGGAGCAGGGGGGTAGATCCATTCTTTTTGGGCGATGTACTCTTTGAGGATATCGTTCTGGATGGTGCCCGTGAGCTTCCAAGAGGGGATGCCTTGTTTCTCCGCCACAGCAATGTACATGGCCAACAGGATCGAGGCAGGCGCGTTGATGGTCATGGAGGTAGAGATGCGATCCAGTGGTATGCCCGAGAAGATCACTTCCATGTCCTGCAACGAGTCGACGGCTACGCCGCATCTGCCGACTTCCCCTTTGGAGCGCGGGTGATCGGAATCGTACCCCATGAGCGTCGGCAGGTCAAAGGCAACGGACAACCCAGTCTGTCCGTGGGCCAAGAGATAGTGGAAGCGCTCATTGGTCTGCTTTGCCGAGCCCAAGCCGGCAAACTGGCGCATAGTCCAGAGTTTGCCTCGGTACATCGTGTCGCGCACGCCCCGCGTGAAAGGGAACGAGCCGGGGAAGCCGATGTCTTTTTCAAAGTCTAAATCCTGGATGTCAAGTGGGGTGTAAAGAGGCTGGATGGGGGTACCCGAGACGGTGATGAACTGCCTGTCATCTGCGCACGGCGACTGTGCTGCCCGTGCAGCCCACCGCGCCTTGCCCTGCGCGACCTTGTCGATAAGCTCCTGACTGAAATCCACGCGCCCTCCTGACTTACAGGACTTGCCCCTCAAGGGATCCGGATGCGCTGGTGATATTCAGTCGCAGAGGCTGCGGCTTTGAAGGTCCCACACCCTCGAAGCGGCAGCCTTGTTGACTCATCCCCGTCCCCCCCTGGCTGTGCGAATCGGCGCCCCTGCTCTTGGCGGCCCTGCCAATGCGCCGCAACGGAGCGGCAGCTGCCAGTTGCGAGGCCAGCAAGGTACTGCTACACCGACCTTGTGCCGTGTCGCGGCCTCTGGTCACGACCCTCGGGTGGCCCCAAGACCATGGTCCTCGGCCGGCAAGGGGTGGCCATCGACAGAGCTTCCTCTCTTCCCTCGCTGTCAAAGCCGGCCTGTCTCGCAGGCACCGCGCCGCATGCCCCTCGACCTGGCTTAAGATAACAAATCTCGAGAAAAAGTCAAGGGGAAAAATGAAGCCCACTCAGCTCTTGCCTGACTTCCCCATTGGGCGCAACCTTTTCTCTTGACATTTTCGGCGATTTTTCTTAAAATGCTCTCGGTGAATAGCGTTCAGTTGCTTCAAGCCCTCTCGCGAGGCGGGTATGACAAGCAAGCCAAGCGGGAAGGAGAACTTTGGCGGTAGCCAGGGGTTGCCGAGGGCGGAGCGTTGGGGAAGTGGCACCGCGATGATCGGGGCAGATGCTGTTGCGCGCCTGGTGCCTCTCCGAAAGGTGAAGACGATCAGCGACATGCGCGCTCCTCTGGCGAGGCGCCATGTGGCCAGCGTCGGCTGCCCATCCCCGCTCGCATTGTCTTTTGAATGGCTACTGACGCTACTGGAGAAGACAGCCGCCGGCGTGCGTGAGGTCATCCGCCATTGGCGCACGCCCAAGGCAGGCGGGTTGCTGAACGACAAGTATCCTGGTGGGGTAGAACACGTCAAATCTCTGCTTGGGGGGGAAGGCCACACCATAATCCGGAAGGGAGAGAGCTACATCATCCCAAACTTGCCGGCAGTTTTCTCGAGCCGGGTGCCGCACTTCGTGTGCACGCGTCTAGGCCCCCGAAACAAGGTTGTGAGAAAAGGAAACTCTCCCGTACCGCATGCTGCGTGACAAGGAAGCCTTAGCCGGAAGGCCACTGACTGAGGGACAGGGAACCATGCCGAGGACCGACATTCGAGCGCTGGAATACTATCCGTTCGGGGTTGATCTGAAGGTGCGGATCACCGACCTCAACTACGGCGGGCACCTGGGCAACGACCGCCTGCTCGGCCTCCTCCATGAAGCGCGTGTCGCGTTCCTGGCCAGCCTGGGGTGGTCAGAAATGGACTGCGCGGGCGTCAGTCTCATCATGGGCGACGCAGTGATACGCTATCTGGGACAGGCCTTCGCCGGTGACGTGCTCTGTTTCGAGGTGGGCATGGGCGAAGCGCGGCGCTGTGGTTTCCGCCTCTACTATCGGGTTACTCGCCCAGCCGATGGTGCGACCATCGCCCTCGCCGAAACAGGAATGATCTGTTTTGACTATCAAGCCGGCAAAGTGCGCCCGCTACCGGAACCAGTGAGGGCTTTGTGTATGAGCTCTGCCGGCACCCGGGACGAGGCACATCTAGAGGACGAACCTCCGGCAAAAGAGGGACCAGGCACAATCGTCTGACCAGCAATAAGGAGAAGAAGGAAGAAGGTCTGACTGAACTGCAGGGGACCAGTCACAACACCACGTGCGGCTTGTCTCGGGCTAAGGCAGCCGGTGTTGGGGAGGCAGGGCGTCGGGTTTCCGCCCATGCGGTGTTCCTCGCACAAGCCAGACGGAGGAATAGGGGGGACCAATGAACGCTGAGGTGCACGGGCTTTGTTAGGACAATTCGACCGCAGGGAGAAAAGCACGGAGGATAACGCTTATGACGCCAACCATCAAGCTGCTCCAGCAGAGGCTCAGCGAAGACCACTTCCAGAGGCTAGAACGCATCCGCAATCCGGCCCTCCACGAGTTTGTCGCGGAGTTTGTGGAGCTTTGTGCGCCGGACAGCGTGTTCGTGAGCACAGGATCCGAGGAAGACCGTAACTACATTCGACAGGCTGCCCTCCTCAACCGCGAGGAGGCCAGGTTGGCCATCGCAGGACACACCATCCACTTCGATAGCCCGGCCGATCAGGCTCGCGACAAGCGAGGAACGCAGTTCCTCCTTCGTCCTGGCGAGAACCTTGGCCCGGAGATCAATTCATTGGAAAGGGAGGCCGGCCTGGAGGAGATACGCCCTCTTCTGCGCAACTCTATGGCAGGGCGGCAGATGTTCGTTCTCTTCTACTGCCTGGGCCCTATTGGATCGCCTTTTAGCATCCCTTGTGTCCAGCTTACCGACTCTGCCTATGTGGCGCATAGTGAGGACCTCCTCTATCGCCCGGGCTATGAGGAATTTGTGCGCCTTGGTGAACGAGCGCAGTTCTTCAAGGTCATGCACTCGCAAGGTAGGCTCGAACAGGGAGGGCTCGGCCTGATGGTGAGTGCGGACATCGCCAAACGGAGGGTCTACATCGATCTCGAAAACGAGGTCATTTACAGTGTGAACACGCAGTATGGGGGGAATAGCATCGGGCTCAAGAAGTTGGCAATGCGCTTGGCCATC
>JACIZP010000209.1 GCA_014359355.1 Calditrichota bacterium
AACACCGTACGCGCCTACTTCGCCAAGGTTCCTACATGGCAAAAGTGGGCGGAGGAGACAATTGCCTACTCTAAGGAACACGCCTGCACGGTGATCATCGTTGACAAGTTCGCGCACACATGCCGGGTCTACCGGGCAGGCAAACCCGTGGCAGAATTCCCGGTGGAGCTGGGCCAAAACTGGATGGGCCACAAGCGACACAGAGGGGACAATGCGACACCCGAGGGGCACTACGTGGTCACCCAGAAAAAGGCAAGGCGGTCCACCATTTACCACAAGGCCCTGGTCATCAACTACCCCAACGAAACAGACCGTCGTCAATTTGAGGCTGACAAACGAAGCGGCCAACTGCCGCCTGGAGCGCAGATCGGCGGGCTCATCGAAATCCACGGCGAGGGTGGCAGGGGCTTTGATTGGACCAACGGCTGCGTGGCCTTGACCAACGCCGATATGGACCGGCTGTATGACATGGTCGACGTGGGTACTAGGGTGACCATCGTCGGCTCTCTGCGCACCTGGGAGTCATGCTTCCGCGGCACAAACTATGTTACTGTTGGCACAAAATGAGTCTGGCGAATTGGCTGTCCACAGAGTATGAGCCTTGTGATGTCGAGCGACCTTGACATGCGCAGCTCCGTGCCGGATGAGGCAACCCCCGCGGTTCGTTTGGCGCCTGCCTCCAAGCCGCATTGGTTCGCCACCTCCGCAGCAGGCATTGCGGTTGGCTTGCTGTTGCTCCTCGCGGCGCCAGCGCTGGAAAGCAATATCGAAAAGGTGGTGGAGTCGGCCCATGCAAGTGCTCCACCCCCGACAGCTTCCGGCGTGGACTCAGCTCGGGAACGGCAGCTGCGGCGCAGCGTCGCAGAACTGCGGCGCCGCTTCAAGCAGCTTACGCCCACAGGGCACTACCTCATCGTAGACACCGCCAACAATCGCATCTTTGTCAAGTCCGGCGACCGCCTGGTGCACGAGGGGATCTGCTCCACCGGCAGCTACGTGATGCTCCGCGCCGGGGACAAACGCACCTGGGTGTTCCAGACGCCCAGAGGGATGTTCAGGGTGCACGCCAAGTTAGAAGCACCGGTGTGGCGGAAGCCCGATTGGGCGTTCATCGAAGAAGGCAGAGAACCACCGCCTCCAACGCACCCGGATAGATTCGAGTTTGGCGTGCTCGGTGAATATGCGCTGGCGTTCGGGGACGGTTACCTCGTGCACGGTACGTTGTACAAGCGTCTGTTAGGGATGCCGGTCACCCACGGCTGCGTCCGCCTCGGTGACGAAGATCTGCGCATCGTCTACCACAAGTTGCAGGAAGGGTCAAGGATTTACGTGTACTGATATGCGCCGCCACGTTCGGAAATCACTCGCGGAAACTGAGCGGCAGAGCGATGCTGTGCGCGAGAGGTCGAGACATCGCTTCTGGACCCGCCTGCTGCTGTTTCTCTTGCCAAGCCTCCTGGTCTTCGGGGGTGCGGTCCTCTGGCCTGTGTTTGTCGATCCCCTCCCTGCGGACTCTGCGGCTGGGCAAGCCTCCGCTGGCGGCAGGACTCCGCTAAAGTTCGAGCTTTCCTTGGCGCCGCTTCTCGTGGAGGAGGCGTTCCTCAAAAATCGCCTCACCATCGCAAAGACCGATTCTGTTGCCCTGAGCATCGATTTGGTCGATAGCCTCTTGACTTTGGACATCAGGGGGGTCCCGGTGCGCGAGTGCAAGATCCAGCGCTATTCGACGAGCGGCGCACTGCACCGCGCCCGGCGTTCGCCTCGCCTCAGCGGGTGGGTGAGCAGGCCGTTTGTCTTGCGCAAAGGTTGGGGGACCATCGTCAAGGCGCCCATCAAGAAGGTGGACGCACCCAAAGACACCGTGGAAGCGGAAAGGCTGGCCAACATGACGCCACCGCCTGACAGCGGCGATGTGGCGTTCATCTTGGAATTCACGCGCCGTTTGACCGTCAAGGTGAGCCAGGCAGAGGAGTTCTCCGGAAAGGGTCACCTGCAGAAGCTCGCGATGCTGGCCAAGCACCGCGTGGCGAGTCTGGCGGAGGGCGTTACCAATTTCCGCCGGCTTCGCCAGCCGGCACCGCCGCTCATCGTGAGCATAGAACTGTCGCGCGCGGACGCCAAAGCCGTCTATCGCGCGCTCCCCCGTCACGCTCTGTTAGCATTTCGCTTCTAAGCCGCCCCTCTCACTCGACGTACCTGCCTATTCAGCTCCTGCGGGCTCCGTCGTCATCCGACTAGCCTGATGCCCCGCTCAACTACCCTCGGGGTGACTATCGGTCGCTGGCGGAGGATTGCTCCGGTCGAGAAACTCGCGCACGTAGGAGGCCAGACGCGTGGCGATGAGGTCCACGAGCTCGTCGGGCACGCCATCGGCGTAGCGCGACTGCATGCGCATGTCACAGAGTTCGTTCACATAGTCGATGACCACGAAGGTCCCTTGCTGATTCAGGGCAATCTCTGTGGAAAAGAAGCGCAGGTGGCAGATGGAGGCGATCTTTTCCACAATGGAGAAGAGCGGGGCCAGCTCGTACCGAGCGATATCTTCGGCAGTGAGCATCTGGTACACGTGCGTTCGGTCGTTCCACCAGGCACACTGGGTCAGTCCGCACACGTAGTAGCCGCGGAACCAGAATTGCTTGCCGTCGCGCTCCATCGGGACGACCTTCTGCTGGAGGAGGTATTTGTCGTGGCGGTGTTCCTGGCGGGCTTCGAGGACGTCTTGCAACGTTTCGGCGCCTTCGACCACGCCGATGCCGCCGCCAGTGGTGTTGGCCGGTTTGATCACGAACGGCCGCCCGAGATGCGCCAGGTCGGCCACGGACAGGCGCACCTCCTCCGTCGAATGAAAGGGCGGCAGGATGATAGTGAAAGGAGTATGGAGCCCGTTGGCGATGAACTCCAGGTGCATGGTGGCTTTGTCTGAGGCCCAGCGCAGCTTCTCGAGCGGCTCGAGCACCTCGCCGCCCTGCTCGGCAACCAGACGCTGCAGGGCGTAGAACTCGTGGGCAGCGTCGCTGGCACGGTCGAAGAGGAAACGGATGCGCACTCTTCCCGCAGCGAGCAGTTCAAGGGTGCCGGCAAGATTGTTCTTCCAGACGATGAGCGTACGCAGCCCCAAGTCCTCCGCGCGTCGC
Organism: Calditrichota bacterium; assembly: GCA_014359355.1. Taxonomy (NCBI): domain Bacteria; kingdom Pseudomonadati; phylum Calditrichota; species Calditrichota bacterium. The sequence continues at coordinate 3,135 of JACIZP010000209.1, forward strand.
GCCACAAGCCGGACAAAGTCCCAATCGTACTCCCAGTCGAGCGCGAGCGCCAGGTCATAGGTCATTACCGAACCGCTGCCCGCGCTTGGGGGCGGCGATGTTTCGTCAGGAGTTACCATGCTCAAGGTCCCAAAATTCCGTCAACGGTGCGCGAACCCCCTTGCACCAGGCCAATTTGCCAAAATACCACCATTTTGTCAAGCGAAAACTTTTCCCCCGGGCCAACCGGCCAGCTCTCGAAAAATCGGTTGCAAAGCCAGAGGCAATTTGGTATATTCCCACCGCATACGTAAGGAGCAAGGTGGCTCATGCTGATATTGCCCCGGTACATTATCCGCGAACACATCGGCCCTTTTCTCTTTGCCTTTTTTGTCATCACCCTTTTCTTTCTTCTCAACATCCTGTTTCGCGAACTGGGCCGGCTGCTGAGTCGCGGTCTGGAGTTTGCGCTCATTGTGGAGTACCTCACGCTCCACATGGGGTGGATTGTGGCGCTCACTTTGCCGATGGCCGTTCTGCCGGCGGTGCTGATGGCATTTGGCCGCCTGTCCTCCGACAATGAGATTGTCGCCATCAAAGCCAGTGGCATCAGCCTATACCGCATCATCGCGCCAGTGTTGGTGGCGGCTGCTGGCCTCTGCGCCTTCTGCATCTGGTTTGGCAATAGCATCCTGCCCGACATGAACCACCGTGCCCGCCTGCTCACCGCCGATATCGCGCGCAAGCGCCCCACCCTCACCCTCGAGCCAGGCGTCGTGTTTGAGGTGAGTCCTTCGCTGCATCTGAGCGCGCGGGTCATCAAGGAGGCGGAAGGCTATTCCAAGCTCTGGGGCGTCATCGTGGACGACTACAGCGAGCCAGATGTAACCCAGACGGTGTTCGCCGATAGCGGCGAGATTCGCGTTGACAAGACGCACGGCATCCTCACCTTGGACCTCTATCACGGGGCAATTGAGAAGATTGATTACCGCAAGCTGGGCGAATACGTGCACATCTGGTTCCCGCACATGCGTATTACCCCTGAGGTGCCCGGGTTGGTACTCAGCCGCAGCGAATCGGAGTACCGCGGCGACCGGGAGAAGAGCGCTCGGACCATGTTGCGTGAGGTGCGCCAGAAGCGAGAGCTGCTGGCCGCGCAGGAGGCAAGAATCAAGCAGTTGCTGGCGCAGCCACAGACCCAGGCCCTGCAGACGCTGCTGCCCCGCAAGGCCTTGGATAAGCTGCGCGCCCAGGATGTGGATAGGCTACTCCGCCAGTGGGACGCAGCCAAGGCGCAAGGGACGGAGAAGCTGGAGCTCACCCAGATGCAGATCCGCACCTTGAACAACGTGCGGGATGCCCTGCTGAACATGGAGTCGCTGAAGAAGAGCATCAGCAAGCTCATGGTGGAAGTACACAAGAAGTACTCCATCCCCGTGGCCTGTCTGGTCTTTGTGCTCATCGGCACGCCACTGGGGATCATGGCGCATCGCGGCGGGTGGGCAGTTGGAGGTGGCATCAGCCTCTTTTTCTTCCTTCTGTACTGGACGCTCTTGATTGGCGGCGAGGAGCTGGCCGACAGGCGCATCATCAGCCCGTTCTGGGCCATGTGGTCAGCAGACATTCTGGTGGGGGCCGCCGGCGTCTACCTTCTCATCCGCACTGCGCGCGAGACCACGCTCATCGACTTTGGCCGATTGCGCGCGATTGTACGAAAGGGGAGTTCCCCATGAAGCTGCCATTGGCCTTTCTCGCAATCATAGTGGGCTTTACCATCCTCTGCTCGTGTGCGCGTATGGCCTCTCACGCGGGGCTCGCACCGCTGCCCCAGGAGGAGCGCGTACGAGAGCTGGCCCTCCTCGAGCCCTCGGTGGTGAAAATCACCTGCTCAGCCTACTACCGCAACTACATGTACCCGCGCCCGGGAGTGCAGCAGCTCCCGGTCGAGCAGAAACTCACTAGCAGCTCAGTGGCGGGCACCGGCCTGGTGCTGTTGCAAAACAGCCGGGAAATGCTTGTGCTCACTTGCAACCACGTGGTCGAATTCGCCGATACCGTCCGCCACTACTTTCTTGACGATGCTAAGCGTCCCACAAACCACCTGCGGCAGCTGTCCATCAAGTACCGGCAGGACATCTTCGTCTTCCACCGCAGTGGAGAGTGGACGGCAGGCGAACTGGTTGCGGCTGATCGCGAGAACGACATCGCCTTGCTCAAGACCTCGCGCGCCGGCCAACAGATGGCAGAGAGCCCCTTGCCTTTCCCCTTCGGCGACGCCGGAGACCTGAAGCTCGGGCACGAGGTCTACGTGCTTGGCTTCCCCAAAGGGTTCTTCGTGGTAACCAGCGGGCTGGTGAGCCCCTCACGAGGTCGCGGCAGGTTCATGGTGGACATCGCTTTCAACCGGGGCTACTCTGGTGGGGTGGTGGTACATCGCAACGAACGCCAGGGACGCATGGAGTACGTGGGGATGGCCACCTCGGCTGCCTATGACTCGCAGTACCTGCTTGTCCCCCCTACCGACACGACACCACCGACCCCTGAGCCCGACATTCCCTACACGGGCGATGTCTTCGTGGAGGAGCTGAAGCTGATCAATTACGGCATCACTTTTGTCGTCAGCAGCAACACTGTGCGCAATTTCCTGCGGACCAATCTCGACCTGTTGCAGCGCAATGGGTTCGCCGTCGAAACCCTTCTCAAGTGAGGTGAGCTGCAGCCGACGAAAGAGTTGACAGCCATGCGCATTCTTGACCGCTACATCGCCCGCCGCTTCCTGAGCAACCTCACTTTTGCTCTGGTCGCATTTGCCGTCATCTTCATCGTCGTCGACATGGTGGAGAACCTCGACGCCTTCTTGGATCGTCACGTGTCGTGGACGATCGTGGCCAAGTACTATCTTCTGTACCTCCCTTACATCGTGGTCATGAGCCTGCCAGTAGCTGTGCTGCTTGCCAGCCTGTTCTGCATGGGAACGCTGGCCAAGCACAACGAGCTGGTGGCAATGAAGGCCACAGGCACATCCCTCTACCGCATACTCCTGCCGATGATCGTGCTGGGAGTGCTGGTCAGCGTTGCGGACATTTTTGTCGGCGAGGTGGTGTCGCCAGTGGCCAATCGCCGCAAGCGGGAGATTAGGCTGGACTACATCGAGAAGCACGACTTTAACATTCGGCGGCGCATGACCAACCTCATCGTGCGCGATCGTGCGGATCGGCGTGTGCTCATCCGCTACTATGACTCCAAGCAGCAGACCGCCTACCGGGTCAGCATCCAGGAGTACGAGGGCTCCACGGTGAGGCGGCGCCTCGACGCACCCGTCATGCGCTGGACCGGCAGCAACTGGCGCATGGAAAACGGGTACGAGCGCCTCTTCGCCGACGGACAAGAGCAGGCAGTGGCCTTTGCCAGCCTTGACGTCCCAGACCTCGGCGTCACGCATCGGGAGTTGGCACGAGTGCAATTGGAGCCGGAAGAGATGTCCTATGGCGAGCTGCGCGAGTTCATCGAGGAGGTGCGCCGCAACGGCGGCAAACCACATCGTTGGCTGGTGGATCTCTACCTAAAGATCTCCTTCCCCTTCAGCAACCTCATCATTCTCCTCATCGGGGCCTCTCTTGCTTCCAGCAAGCGCCGCAGCGGTGTGGCGGTGAGTTTCGGCTTCAGTCTGGTGATTTGCTTCCTCTACTTCGGCTTGCTGAAGACGGGACAATCCCTGGGCCACGCTGGCACTCTGCCCCCGCTCTTGGCCGCATGGCTGGGCAACCTGGTGTTCCTTGCCGTGGGCATTGTCTTGGTCGCCCGCACGCGGACGTGACAGACGAGACTGCTGGGCAATGGCTCCCGGACTGGTAATGCCCGGCCAGGCCCAGCGCTTCAACTGGGGGATGGGCCCCCTGAAGCAGCGTCCAGCCGGCGTAGCAGCGCCAAGGCAAAGCGCGACGCCAGCTCCGGCACGCGAAAGTCCACGTTCTCCAGCGTATCGGTGGGCCAGTGCCAGTGAGGCAGACCGCCGGCAGCGTCGGTGGCAAGTAAGAGGAGCGTAGAGTAGCCCTTCCGCGCTGGGACAATGGCGTCGGTGTACGCAAGCCGGTACAGCCAAGGAGTGACTTCGCGAAACGCCCCCCGCGCAGCAACTTCACGCGCCATCTCCAGCAGCGGCCCGCGGAATCGACACAGGTCGAGCACCCCTTCGCCCACGCAGTAATGAAGTTGGCCGCTGCCCAGGGAGTCGAAGACCAAGAAATGTGTCTGCGCTGTCGGCAACTCCGCGGCATGGCGTCGCACAAAATCGGCCATGCCCAGGGCGCCAGTCTCCTCGCTCCCGGTGGCCACGAACCACACTTGACAGGTGCGAAGAGGTTCCTCTTTGAGCGCTGTGGCCACGTCCAACAGCACCGCAACGCCGCTGGCGTTGTCGGCTGCTCCCTGCACCAACGGAGCTGCCAACCCCGCATGGAGCAGGACCACGAGGTAGGCGAAAACGTACACTAACCCGGCCACGAGCAGTATGTCGACCAGCCAGCCGCGCACTCCCAACGCCCGCAGCAAGATGAGCAACTCGATGGCCACCAGCACCCCTGTCCCCAAAAGAAAGTTCGCTCGGAAGCTCCGCACCCGCTTAGGGTGCCACATCAACCCGGAGCGAGCCGTGTCATAGTGGGCACTGAGGACGACGCGACACTTCGCATGCGGATTCCCCAGCTTGGCGACCACATTCTGTGACGGCGCGCGGCTGAAAAGCCGGGCCAGCGGCTTGAAGCGCACCGAAAAGTGCCCCCAAAACAGAAGCAACCCAAGAGTGCAGACCAGGAGGCCGACCAGAGGCCAGTAATGCGCAGCGACGATGGCCACGGCAATGGAACCAACAATCACGAGCAGCTCCCAGGTCATGCGCCTCAGGGAGCGGAACGACTCCAACCATGGCTCCAAGCCCAGCGCACGCATTGTCGCAAGGAGGTGCTCAGCAGCCCGGCGCTCGTAAGCGCTACAGCTACCCCGGTGCGGAAATGCACACAGCTCGGCAATGAACCTGCGGATGCGCATGGCTCAATCCCACCTCAGCTCGACTCAGGCGTCGGCATACGCACTGGTGCACTGCCTTGGCGCAACGCCTGCACGACTTCCTCGCAGGTGACAAGGTAGGCGAAGCCGTAAGCCAAGTTGCGCAGAGTGGCGTGATGATACTCCGCGTTTGCCGTGGCAGTGCCGTCGACCAGAAAGAAGACGCGAAAGTCGCGCACAAAGGCGTCACGGGCGGTGGTCTCGCAGCAGAGGTTGCTCATCACTCCGCCGATGATAAGGTCCTGCGCCCGCAACGAGCGCAAGGCACGGCCCAGAGATGTGCGGAAGAAGGCGCTGTAGCGGGTCTTGGCTACGACCAACTCCTCAGGCAGCGGCGCTACCTCCGGGAGGAATTGCCAGGCGGGGCTCCCTCTCATGATGACCTGCCTCCACCACTGGCTGAGCATCCCCCCGTCCCGGGCAGGGTCGGTGTGGCCATGCTGCGTGAACACCACCGGCACCGAGCTGGCGCGACACGCATCGATGACGCCACGCAGGGGCGCAAGAATCGGCATGGCCACCGAACGAAACTCCTCCTGCATGTCGATCACCAGAAGCGCGGCCCGCGCAGGTCGCGGAAGCGTGGGCGCAGCGCCCGCCTCCGGCACGATGCTGAGGAGCTCCTGCCTGGTCACTCTTCCCGTCCCTTGCCGATGACCCGCACATTGATGGCGCGGTCGCCCTTCACCTCGCGCCGCACATCAAAAGCCACGCGCTGCCCCTCCTCCAGCCCACCGGAGCGCACGCGCGGGTCCAGGTCGTTGACGTGGACAAAAAGGTCCTCATCGTCATCGGACAAGATGAAGCCAAACCCTCGTACCGGGTCCCACTTTTTCACCGTTCCGTACTTCATGGCGCTCCCTCCTGCAAGAAGCCGCAGCGGGCAAGGCTCACTTCAACTGTTGGCCAACAACGCCGGCCACAAACCACTTCTGGAAGAGGAAGAAGAGCGTGATGGGTGGCAGCAAGGCCACCATCCCCGCTGCGCTCAGTCCCCCCCAGTAGGTTCCCCAACTGCCGAGAAATGAAAGAATCCCTTGTGGTAACACGCGCAGGTGTTGCGACGAAGTCAAAGCGAACGAGTACAAGTAGTTGTTCCACGAGTTGATGAAGACAAACACCGCCACAGCCACCATGCCAGGCGCCGCCATGGGGATCGCTACCCGGAAGAGCACGCCCAAGCGCGAGCAGCCGTCGATCATCGCTGCCTCTTCCGTTTCCACCGGGGTGGCCGCGATAAAGTTGCGGAGCATCCACACCGTGAACGGCAGGTTAAAGACCACATTGGCAATGATGACTGCCCAAAGGGTGTTGTAGAGTCCCACTTTGTTGAAATAGGCAATGAGCGGCACCAACACCGCCACGGGCGGCAGCAAGGGCAGTACCATGAGCACCACCCCCATGCTCTGCCCCCGAAAGCGGAAGCGGGCCAGTGCATAGCCGCCCAGGAGCGAGGCAATCAAGGTGATGACAATGGCTCCCAACGAGACCACCAGGCTATTGCGCAGGTAGAGCAGGAACTCCGGCCGGCCAAGCACCATCCGGTAATGCTCGAGCGTCCAGGTGCGCGGCACGAAACGGTACTCGAACTGCCCCGCAAATGAGGTACGCAGCCCCCACAAGAAGGGAAAAAGGGTCACCACCAGCACGATGACTGCGCCACACCAAAACAGAAGGTCGCGCCGCGCTCTCATTGTGGCTCCCTTAGCCCCCCGGTCAACCGCAGATAGGCAAGCATAAACAGCACGCCGACGATGACCAAGACAATGCCGATGGTAGCACCGCTGTTCAGGTCAAAGTTGATGAAGGACATCTTGAATAGTCGGACGGCCGCCACCTCGGTGCTGTAACCCGGCCCACCCTCAGTCATGGCGTAGACGGTCTCCGCATCCTGGAGGGTCCACATGGTGATCACCACCAAGACCACGCCGAGATGAACTTTGGTCAGCGGCAGGGTCAGGTAGCGAAACTGCGTCCACCTGCCGCCTCCGTCGACCTTTGCCGCCTCGTACACCTCCGGGGGGATACTAGCGATGCCGGCGGCCAGAAAGAGCATCATGAACGGGAACGACCGCCAGAAGCTGTGCAAGATGATGGTACCCATGGCCAAGGTTGGCTCGGTGAGAATCACGTGCTGCTGGCCAGTGACGTTCTGCACCACCCAGCTGAGAGGCCCGAACGTGGGGTCCACCAGAGAGCGGAAGAGCAGAGCGCTCACCACCGGCGCCACGATCCAGGGAAGCAGGTAGATGCCACGCAGGGCGCGCGCCGCTCTGAGCGGCCTGGTAATCAAGAGCGCTGCCGCATAGGAAAAGGGAAGCGACAGCGACAGGTTCCCAAGCACGTAGAGCAAGGAAAGGGTGATGTTGGTCCGGAACCGCGTCTCGCTCAGGAGGAGCCGATAGTTCGCCCCGCCGACAAAGCTCGTCGTCCCATTCAGCGCCGTCTTGAACAGGCTCAGCACCGCCCCAGAAATGACCGGGGAGATCATGAAAAACAGAAGCAGGAGCGCAGTCGGTGCAAGGAGGGCATACGGCAGCCACTCCCTGCGCCGCAACTGCCGACGCCCCCGGCGCGACTTTTCACTCACCGGCATATCGGGCATTGTACTCATTCTGGAAGCGCTGTAGCGTCTGTTGCACCGGGGCCTTCTTCACCAGAATCTCCTGCAGCGCAGCAGCTATGGTGTTTGCCAGCTCGTCGCAGTAAGCCGTGTACGGCATTGACTCCCCATGCTGCACCGCACGGAACCATACCTGGTAGAACGGCGTCTGGAACTCGGGCCGCTGCCAGGCCGAGAGGCGCGTTGGCAGGCCGGCATCGGGGAACGAGAGCAAGGTTTCTGGTCTGAGCAACGTTTCAATCAAAGCCACACCCAACTCGGGGTCCTTGCAAAGGGCGTGGAGGGACACGGTCCACGCGTTGGTGAACATGGCCTTGGTGCGCGTCGGCGTCTCGAACACGCTAGCGACGGGCGTCTTCACCTCGGCCGTCGGCGGGAAGGCCCCAACAATCCATCCCTTCTCCTCCAAGACCTGAATCCAGTAGCTGCCCCATCCCCAGGCCATGGCAAATTTACCGTCAAAAAAACCCCTGAGGATGACGTCGTCGTACGTGCCGCTGGTGACAAAAGTGGGGGTGACTTTGTAGCGGTGCACCAAGTCAAACAAAAACTGCGCAGCGCGCACCCCGGCGCTGTCGGCAAAGGTGGCCTTCTTGGTCTGCTCATCCCAAGGGGTGCCGCCGAAATGCCAGACCAAGGGGGTAAAGTAGATTTCGAAGGTGGCCCGAGACGGACCCACGTACATGCCCAGACCCCACTGGTCGATCCTACCGTCCCCGTCGGTATCCCTGGTCAGGCGGCGCGCATACTCGACCAGCTCCTCCAAGTTTTCCGGTGGCCTGTCAGGATCCAGTCCTGCTTGCAAGAAGAGGTCTCGACGATAGGCCACCACGCGCGTGTGTGCACCAAGCGACACGGCGGTCCGCTTGCCATCCCGCTCGCCGACGTTCCACACCGGATTCCAGGCAAAGTCGGCGATCTCCTCGGCTGACCAGTTCAGGTAGGGGGAAAGGTCAAGCAGGTCGCCCACTGCCGCATGTTTGGCCAGAAGCTGGGGCGAGCTCCACACCACGTCGTGAGGGATCCTCGCACGAAAGTCGGCCATGCACTTGCTATCGATCTGATCCCATTTCATCTGCTCGTGCTCGACCTTCACCCCTGGATGGTCCCGCTCAAAGTCGGCGATGGCCTTGCTGAGCCACTCCCAGTTCGCCTTGGCCGAACCTCCTCCTACCGGGTCGTAGATGTGGGCAAGCTTTACGACCCTCTGTGGCGGCGACTTGTGGCAACTAACGGCAAAGGCGAGGCACAAGAGTATGGCATTCAGGCGTCGCATGGGCGCTCTTGGGGATGGAAAGTCGCCTGCTTGGTCGCGAGTGCGGCGTGCCTGCCAAGCCAAAATCTTAGAGCAGCGCCTTGAGGGCCGGAACCCACGCGCTCTGCGGATACTTCTGGATGAAATACTCTGGCGGTTTGGGGAAGCTCCACACCTGCCCTGTGGGGCTCTTCAGTTCCCGCACCTCCGAGGCCGCCTCATGTTCCACATGCCGAGTGCGGTCAGTGGCGCGGTCGATGATGAAGCGGTTGGTGAGCATGTTCACCACGCGCCCCTTCGGCTCAAAGGCAAAGTAGTCGCCGTCGAACAGGATGATAGTCTTGGATGAAGGCTGCAGCATGTACGTGCTTCCCGAGAAGCGCAGCGGGTTGCTGATCGTCAACAGGTCGCCGGTGGAGAGGGTGAACCTTATTCCTTTCAGGGCATACTGCCCGGGAGGCACGTTGGCCAGAGCGAAGTAGCCGTTTTCGTCGGTCTGCGTCCAGTAGCCCTTGATCTGCTCCTTGCCGTTCTGGGTTACCTTGCCCATGATCGCCACCTCGATGCTGGGCCTGTAGATCTCGAAGCGCTCGTTGTAGTAGTTGTTCACCACGAAGGCAGCGCCAATCACCAGCACCGAGTTCTCCGAGGTCGGCTCAACCAAACCCTGGTAAGTCGTCGCACAGGACAGCAGGATGGCGCCGCTCATGATCAACCCCATCAACAGCACAGTGCGGACGCGCATTGTCACCTCCTCTTGGCTTGTTTCGTTTGCACCAAGTCCATGGCTCCCGGAGGCACACCTCTTTCTCAGTAGAGCACGGGCTCGGGCCGCACGTAGCGGTAAGGCAAGTACTTCGGTTCCCACATGGCGTTGGTGATGACCCGCAGCAGCCCCTCGTCGTCCAGGCGCATGCCCAGCCCGGAGTCGCGCGCCACCTTGGCGACCGCTAAGGCCACCAGCGCGGATACTCGCCTGATGTCGGAAATCCGAGGCAACGTCTGTCCCTGAGCCAGCTCCTCCGGAGAAAGCATATCGGCCAAGGCCCGCGACGCGGCCATGAACATCTGATCCGTAACCTTCGGCGTCCCGGACACCAGCGCCCCCAAACCCATTCCTGGGAAGACATACAAGTTGTTGCACTGAGAAACGACCCGCATTTTGCCATTGACTTGAAGCGGTGGGAACGGGCTCCCGGTGGCGCACAGGCACCTACCGCCGGTCACTTTGAACGCAACGTCAGGGGTGCATTCCGACTTGGACGTGGGATTGGAAAGGGGCATAATCACCGGCAAGGGAGAGTTTTCGGCCATTTGCCGCAGCACCGCCTCATCGAATGCTCCGTGCTGGCCGGTGACGCCAATCAGCACCGTTGCCTTTGCATTGCGCACCGTGTCCAACAAGCCGATATGGTTGGGGTCGCTCAGCTGCCAATCGGCAATTGCCGCCCGGGGTTTCAGCCAGGGGCGCTGTTCCTCACTCACCTGCATCCCCTCCACCAGCAGGCCATCCTTGTCCAGGCCAAAGATGAGGGCCTTGGCTTCCGTATCGCTCAGCCCCTCCTCCATCAGGCCCGTGTGAATCTGGCGTGCAATGCCGATCCCTGCCTGTCCCTGGCCCAAGATGACGAACCGCTGGTCGCGCAGCCGTTCGCCCTTGATGCGCATCGCTGCCAGGAGCGCAGCTACCGTCACCGCGCCGGTGCCCTGGATGTCGTCATCGAAGGAGCAGATCCGTTCCTGGTAGCGCTCAAGGAGCCGGAAGGCGTTGTGCTTGCCAAAGTCCTCCCACTGCAGCAGCGCGTTGGGAAAGGTGCGGCGCACCCCCATCACGAACTGCTCGATCACATAGTCGTACTTCTCGCCGGTCAATCGCCGCTGCTTGAGGCCGATGTACAAGGGGTCGCGCAATGCATCTTCGTTGTTGGTGCCCACATCGATGAGCACCGGCAAGCAGAAGGCGGGGTGCAAGCCAGCGGCTGCCACGTACAGGCTGCTCTTGCCGATGGGGATGCCCATCCCTCCTGCCCCCTGGTCACCAAGGCCGAGAATACGCTCGCCATCGGTGACGACAATGAGAGACACGTTCGAAAAGGGCACATTGGCCAACACTTTGTCGATCTTGTGCACGTTGTTGGCCGACACGTACAGTCCCCGCGGCCGGCGGAAGATATGGCTGAACACCAGGCACGCTTCACCCACAGTGGGAGTGTAGACGATGGGGAGCATCTCCTCCAAGTGGTCGAGGAGCAGGCGGTAGAACAGGGTCTCGTTGCGGTCCTGCAGGGAGATGAGGTAGATGTACTTCTCAAGATTGTTCGGTTTGGCACAGAAGCTCTCGTAGGCCCGCATGCACTGCAGTTCCAAGGTGGCAACCAACTCCGGGAAGAGCCCTACCAGATCCAGGGCCTCGCGCTCCTCCTGGGTAAAGGCCGTACCTTTGTTGTACATCGGGTGTTCCACGAGGCGGTGCCCCTTGAACGGTACCTCGATGTACTCCTCCCCGGTGAAAGGGTCCCTTTGTTTCACATACTTGAGCATCGCTCCTCCCATGGTACTCTGCTCGCCTGCTCCCCCAACCACTTCCACGTGGCGAACTACAGACTAAGATAGACAATTAATCGTGAAAGTCAAGCCAAAAAGCACTTGCCTCAGAAGGCAAAATCCTCGTCGCGGAACTCCACTTCTGGGTACGCGCGCAGTTCCTTCTTGAACAGCTCGATGATTTGCTGCAGGCGCTGCTCGCTGCGCGCCTCGAAGCGCAGCACCAGAACCGGCTGCGTGTTGGAGGCACGCACCAGCCCCCAGCCGTCGCCGAAAAGCACGCGCGCCCCGTCGATGTCGATCACCTGGTAGTTGGCCTTGAAGCGCTGCACCAGCTGCCCGACCACCTGGAACTTGGCCTCGTCAGCGCAGTGAACGCGAATCTCCGGCGTGGCGAAGAAATGAGGAATCTCCGCAGCAATCTCTGACAGCGGTCGTCCCTCCTCAGCCACGATCTGCAGCAGTCGACCGGAGGCATAGAGGGCGTCGTCGTAGCCGAAATAGTCATCGGCAAAGAACATGTGGCCGGACATCTCGCCCGCCAGTGGTGCGTGCAGCTCCTTCATGCGGGCCTTGAGGAGCGAGTGGCCGGTCTTCCACATCTCCGGCTTGCCGCCATGGCGCGCGATGAACTCCACCAAGGCCTGGGAGCATTTGACGTCGAACACGATGGGCGCCCCGGGGTTCTTGGCCAGCACCTGCTTGCTGAACAGCGCCAAGAGCCGGTCGGCGAACACTATCTGGCCCTTGTCATCAATGGCGCCGATGCGGTCGGCGTCGCCGTCGTAGCCAATCCCCAGGTCGGCCTTCTCTCCCACGACCCTCTTCTGCAGGTCTACCACGTACTTGGGCACCGTGGGGTCCGGCAGGTGATTCGGGAAGCGTCCATCCGGCTCGCAATACAGGGGGATTACCTCCATACCCAGATCTTGCCACAACTGCGGGGCAATGGGCCCTGCGGTGCCGTTACCGGCATCCACCACCACCTTCAGGCGCCGCGCGAAGTGGAGCTTCTTCTTGAGAGTGGCCAGGTAAGCCGGCAACACATCTTCGCGCACGACTCTTCCCCGCCCCCTCTCGAAATCCTGGTCGGAGATGAGCCGGGCCAAGGCCGCAATGTCGGCACCGTACATGGAGACCAGGCCCAACTTGGGATCGTGCAACGAGATTTTGAACCCGTTGTACTCGATGGGGTTGTGGCTCCCGGTGACCATGACACCACCGCCCAGTCCGAGGTGGAGGATGCTGAAGTATTGCACGGGCGTGGGCACCATGCCGATGTCGACCACGTCCAAGCCAGTCGCGGCCAAGCCCGCAACCAGCACCTCCTGCAAATGCGGGGAGCTGAGGCGCACGTCCCTTCCCACCGAGATCCGCGCCACCCCCTTTCGCCGCATGGCCGTGCCAATGGCCTTGCCCACCGCTTCCACGGTCGCGTCGTCAAAGTCCCTTTCCACGACACCACGGATGTCGTATTCGCGAAAGATAGCCGGATTGATCATTGGGCTTCCTCTCTTCCCTTTCGTGCAAAGACGACTCGTTCTTTTCCTGCCAGATCCGGCAAAACAGCGATGTCCACCAGGCCAGCCCGCGCCAGCAGTCTCCTCATCTCCTGCCCCTGGCCCTCACCGATCTCGGCAAAAAAGGCCCCACCCACGCTGAGCAGCTGCGGCAGCAGAGGAATGAGGACACGATAGAGGTCAAGGCCGTCTGGGCCACCATCCAGCGCAAGGAGCGGCTCATGGTCCTTGACCTCCGGAGCCAAAGCCTGAAGGGCCGGCGCAGGGACGTACGGCAGATTAGCCATCACCAGGGAAAACGCACATCCCACTTTCTGAAGAAAATCCTGCTCGCGGAGATCGGCGTGAACAAGGCGCACTTGTTGGCCGAGGCGCAGCCGGCCGAGGTTAGCGCGCGCCACAGCCAGCGCTGCGCTGCTGCAGTCAACTGCCACCACCACACTGTGCGGGAGGTAAGTGGCCAGGGCTGCGGCGATATTTCCACATCCCGTGCCTACGTCTAAGCAGCGCAGTGGAGTGCCCGCTGCGAAGGTGTGGCGGCAGAACTCCAATGCTCTCTCAACCAGCGTCTCGGTCTCTGGCCTGGGAATGAGCACCGCTGGGGAGACCGACAAGGTCAATCCCATAAAGTCCACTTCGCCGAGGATGTATTGCAGGGGCTCACGCGTCAGGCGCCGCGCCAGGAGCCGGGCGAACCGCTTTCGTTGTCGCTGATCCAGGCTGCGTTCCGGTGCGGCGTAGAGGTCGGCTCTTTGGCAGTGGAGCACATGCATCACCAAGCGCTCGGCCTCAACCTCCGGGCTGTCCACGCCGGCCTTGCCCAGCAATTCGCGCGCCTGGCAGAGGAGGGCGGCAACAGTTGCCTCGTCACTTACCGACGGGGAACTCGGCCTTGAGCTTCTCGGTGCGGTCGGCAATGCGCAACTGCTCAATGAGCTCATCCAGGTCGCCCTGCAGGATTTCGTTCAGCCGGTACAAAGTGAGGCCAATGCGGTGGTCGGTGACGCGGTTCTGCGGGAAGTTGAATGTACGGATCTTGGCGCTGCGGTCGCCGGAGCCCACAATGGAACGCCTGCTGGCAGCGATCTTCTCCCGCTCCTCCTCTAACTTGCGCTCGTATAGCCGAGCCCGTAGGACTTTCAACGCCTTGGCCTTGTTCTTGTGCTGGGACTTTTCGTCCTGGCAGGTCACCACCAGGCCGGTGGGCAGGTGGGTGACCCGCACCGCCGAGTCGGTGGTGTTGACACTCTGCCCCCCTGGTCCGGAGGAGCGGAACACATCGATGCGCAGGTCGCTGGGATCGATCTGGATGTCAATCTCCTCCGCCTCCGGCAGCACGGCCACCGAGGCTGCCGAGGTATGGATGCGACCGCTGGCTTCCGTCACCGGCACGCGCTGCACGCGGTGTACACCCGACTCGTACTTCAGCGTGCCATAGGCGTCGGGCCCGGTGACCAGGAAGATAATCTCCTTGAACCCGCCGATGCCCTGCGGGTGCGAGCTCAGCACTTCCTTCTTCCACCCTTTGTCTTCGATGTAGCGGCTATACATGCGGTAGAGGTCGCCCACGAAGAGGCCTGCTTCTTCCCCGCCGGTGCCGGCCCGAATCTCCACAATGGCGTTGCGCGAGTCCTCCTCATCTGGAGGAATGAGCAGCATCTTGATTTCCTCCTCCAGACGCTCCGCAAGCTCGCTCAGCTCATCCAGCTCCGACTTGGCAACAGCGCGGAGATCGTCATCCTCGCTCTCGGCAAGCACACGGCGGTCTTCTTCCAGCCGTTGCAGCACCGCACGATACTCGGCGGCCTTCTTCACGAGCGGGCCAAGATAGCGCTCCTCCTTGGCCAACTGCCGGTACCGCTCTCGGTCATTGAGCGTTGCCGGATCGGCGAGCAGCTCCATCACCTTTTGATATCGTTCTTCCAATTGCCGCAGTCTATCGAGCATCACACATCACTCCTCATAAGCCAGCCGTGCTCAGAAAGCGGGCCGGACTGGCTCGTCCCCTCCGTCGGGATACGCCGTAGCCAGAGCCGAGACGTCCTCTCCAAGCGCGCTCTTGAGGGCCACGAGCGCAACCTCGAGTTGCCCCTGATCAGGTACCCGGGTGGTCAAACCCTGCAGCCACATGCCCACTGCCACTAACGGCCGCAGCAAAGGATTGCGCGGCCACCTGGCACCAAGCCGCAGCAATTCGTACGACAAGCCGGCGATGACTGGCACCAGCAACAGACGCACCACCACCAGCGGGTCCAGGGGACTGCGTGGCCGCGGCAACATGACAAAGACCAGGACGCTCACCATGGCGACGACCAGCAGGAAGCTGGTGCCACATCGCGCGTGAGCCTGCCCGTGGCGGCTGGCCTCCTCCACCGACAGTTCCCCGCCCTGCTCGTAGGCATGGATGCTCATGTGCTCCGCGCCGTGGTATTCGAACACACGGCGGATCTCTTTCCATTGCGAAATGGCCAGCAAGTAGCCCACAAGGAGGCCCAGGCGCACCACCCCATCGATGAGGTTGAAGAGCAGGCCTGAGCGCACACCTGTCAAATGGGCCACGAGCAGGGGCAGATAGAAAAACAGCCCCAGGCCGATGGCCATCGCCACCACGAAGGTGAGCACCGTCAGCAACCGATTTCCGAGGGTTTGCTTTCCCGACTCTGCCTGACCGTCCTCACCCATTGCCACGCGGCTGGAGAAAGTGAGCGCTTCTAACCCCAGCAACAGCGATTCGACCAGCACCACGCCGCCACGCAGCAAGGCCAGGCCCCAGAACTTGCTCCGCGCAGTCAACGAGCGGAACGGGCGCAGGCGATAGACGATTCTGCCATCCGGACGGCGCACCGCCACCGCCACAGCATCCGGGGCCCGCATCATGACCCCTTCAATCACCGCCTGGCCGCCAACGGACGGCAGTTTCGTCTGCTCAGATCCCATCTTCATTAAGCAAAAAACGGAATACGCCCCCAGCGCATTCCGTTTCTTTCTCCGCCAAAATGCTAAGAGTCGTGCTGCTCAGCCTCTTTCCCGCGCCCGTACTTCTTCAAGAACTTTTCCACACGACCGGCAGAGTCCACCAACTTCTGCTTGCCGGTGAAGAACGGATGGCAGTTCGAACAGATTTCCAGCTTCATGTCGCCCAAGGTGGAGCGCACCTGCCAGGAGTTACCGCAGGCACACCTCACCGTGCTGACTTTGTACTCCGGATGAATGTCCTTCTTCAATCTCTCAACCTCCTCTCCGCAGCTATCTTACGCGCTGCGCAAATATAGCAAAAGCATGCTACGAATGCAAGCGGAAAATCCCCGCCGCGTGGCGCAGGCAATGGCTCACACTTTTTCCTCGACCCCCAGGACGAACGCCTTGACGCCTTTGCCGTGGTGGCGAGCCTTCAGTTCCTTAGCCCGCTCCAGAAGTGCCTCGATGCGCTCCTGACGGTCGACGATGAGCAACATGGCGTTTTCGCCGGGCCACACCGAGGTGCCGAGGCGCGGCCCCCCCGTTAGGCCACGGCCGAAGACCTTCGGGATCAACGTGAAACAGGAGACCTCGCATTCTTCAATGCAATCGAGAACTACCCTTTCCAGGGCGTTGTTGTACACCAGAATCAGCATCTTGTCCATGTCCGCTCTCCCTTAACGGTGAAGGGCGTGTGCCCGCTTCAGACGCGTCTCGGCGATGGAATACAACGTCGGCACAAACACGAGGGTGATGAGGGTCGACACTAGCAAGCCTCCGATCACGGCAACGGCCAGCGGCACCCAGGTCTCCGAGCCCTCGGCACGACTGAGCGCCATGGGCAACAGGCCGAAGATGGTGGTCAAAGCGGTCATCAACACCGGACGCAGCCGCCGCTGCCCAGCAGTCTGCACCGCTTCGCTCACGGCCATCCCTCGAGCGCGGAGGAGGTTCGTGTAATCCACCAACACGATGGCGTTGTTCACCACGATGCCCACGAGCATAATCATGCCAATGAAGGCGTTCACGCTGAGCGTGGTACCGGTGATGAGGAGTGCCCAGATGACTCCCGTCGCGGCAAAGGGCACCGAGAACATGATGACGAACGGGTCGATGAGCGATTCGAACTGTGCCGCCATCACCAGGTAGACCAGCAACATACCCAGCGCCATGGCAAAGAGCAGTTGCTTGAACGAACTGGCTTGTTGCTCCACGGCACCGGTCACTTTCACCTCGATGTCACGTGGCAGGGGCATCTTGGCCAACGCCTTTTTGAGATCCCTCCCGACGGCGCCACTCGAGCGACCCACTACGCCACAGCTGACGGTCACCAGCCGCTGCTGGTTCTTGCGATCTATCTTCACCGGCGCCACATGCTTCTCGATAGTGGCCAGGCTCTTCAGCGGGATGAGCGTGCCGGTCGGCCCCATGATGGAGACGTCGCCGATGTCCTCCACGGCCTTGCGATCTTCCTCCCGCAGCTGGACAAAGATGGGGTACTCATCTCCTGCCTCGCGATACTTCACCACGTCGCTTCCGTAGAAGCTGGTGCGCAAGGCCATACCCACCTGTGCCACGGAGAGCCCGAGGGCCGCGGCCTTGGCGCGGTCAACAACCACCCAATACTCCGGTTTCCCTTCCTCGCGCGAGATCACCACGTCCGTGGTGCCCTTGATTTCCGCCATTATCTGCTGGATCTGTCTGGCGACGTTCTCGGTCGCGGCCAGGTCATAGCCGTACACCTCGACTTCGATGGGCTTGCCCCCTCCGAACATAGCCATGAAAGGGTCGGTGGGGCTAAAGTCCACAGTCTTCAGGCCAGGGATCTTTTGCAATGCCTTGCTCAATCGCTGGCCAATCTCTCGATCGCTGGCGGATCGCTGTGCCCGCGGCACCAAAGTACCTTGGACAGAAATGACGTTGTTTCCCTCCTCTTGTCCCATGCTGGCACCCATGCCAAAACGGCTGGTGCCACAGCGCGCGATGATGACTTGGCGTTCGGGCACCTCCTTGGCGATGATCTCCTCCACCTGCCGCATCACTGCGTCGGTGGTCTCCAGGTTGGTGCCCACCGGCAGCTCGATGACTCCCCGCAACTGCGATTCATCGGTCTGGGGAAAGAACTCGGTATTGACAAAACGCAGCATGCCCATGCTGATGACAAAGATCCCGAGCCCGGCCAGCACCACCACCAGCTTGTGGCGCAATGCCCAGCCCAACAGCCTCCGGTAGCCTTCCTCTATCCGCCGGAACATCTGTTCGCTGCGCGCATAGAGCTTGCCGGAAAATCCCTCGTTGTTGGCCCCGTTGCCGTTGCGCACGCGCAGCAGCTTGGCCGAGAGCATCGGTGTCAGATACAACGAGGTGAACAGCGAAGCTCCCAGCACGAACATCAGCACATAGCCAAGCTGCCGGAAGAGGATGCCCGCGATGCCTTGCACGAACAACAACGGCACGAAGATGACTACCGTTGTCAAAGTGGAAGCGGTCACCGCCATGGCTACTTCGCGCGCACCAAATACCGCACCTTCCTCTGGCCCTTCTTCCAGCTCGGTGCGGTGGCGGTAGATGTTCTCGAAAATCACGATGGCGTTGTCCACCACCATGCCAATGGCGATGGCCACACTGGACAACGACATGATGTTGATGGTGTAGTTGGCCACCCGCAACAAGATGAAGGCGGTCACCAACGAGAAGGGGATAACGAAAGCGATGATAAAGCTCGCCCGCAAGTTGCGCAGGAAGAGCAGTACGACCAGCACCACCAGGATCGATGCCCAGATGACGGTCGTTGCCAGCCCGGCGATGGATTGCTTGATGAACGTCGAGCCGTCGTAGACGCTTTTCACCTCTACGTCCTTCGGCAAAGTGGGACGGATCTCTTCGACCTTCTTCCACACCTCCCTGGTGACGGCAACGGTATTGGCGCCGGACTGCTTCTGCACGATGACCATGACGCTGCGCTTGCCATCCATGCGGCTCACCCGCGTGACCTCGGCGTAGCCGTCCTCGATGGTCGCCACGTCGCGCAGGTAGATGGGCACGCCGCGGACAGTGCCGATGGCCACATCGCCGATTTCCTGCACGGTGCGGAACTCGCCAGGCAGGCGCACGATGTACTCTTTGCTGCCTGCTTTCAAAGAACCGGCGGGCAAGTTGATGTTCGCTGCCTGCAGCATGCGGGTCACCATGTCGATGGATAGGCCTCTTGCCTGCAAGGCCGCCGCATCAACCCTCACGTTGATCTGGCGCTCCAAGCCGCCGAACACCGTGGCCGAACCCACTCCAGCCACGCGCCGGATGGGATCGCAGAGCTTATCGTCCACTAACTTCTGCAACTCAGGAAAGGACTCGTCCGCGCTTATGCCCAAGAATAGGATAGGCATCAGCGAGGCATCGAACTTGAAGATGAGCGGGTCAGAAGCATCTTCCGGCAAGAACGGCGCGTAGAAGCCCAACTTGTCGCGCACGTCCATGGCTGCGGCATCGATGTTTGTGCCCCACTTGAAATAGACCACCGTAGCGGAGATGTTCTCCTGACTGGTGGAAGTAACCTTGTCCACGTTCGGCACTGTGCTCACCGCATCTTCGATCACGCGGGTGACCCGCGTTTCCACATCCTCCGGACCGGCACCCGGGTAGGTCGTGGTAATCGAAACGGCGGGGAGCGTGATGTCCGGCATCAGGTCGATCCCCAACTGGGAGAGGCTCACCAGTCCCAGGATGAGGATGATTACAAAGACGACAAGAGTCGTGACAGGCCTGCGTACGCCCAGTTCCGGAAGGTTCATACTACTCCCCTCCTTCCATGGTCACGCGCGAGCCCTGCTGGAGCATCTGTTGGCCAACCACCACCAGCTGGTCACCCTCCTGCAGCCCGCTCACCACCTCAGCCAAGCCATTCTGCATGATGCCGACGCGCACCCCTTTGCGTACGGCAATCCCATCCTGCACCACGTAAACGTAACGTTCGGCCTCTGTACCGAGCAACGCGTCAGTAGGCACCACGATCGTCTCCTCCCTGGCAGCCACGACCACGGCAACGCGGGCAAACATGCCTGCTTTCAGTTCCAGACGGGGGTTTGGCACCACCACCTGCACCTCAAACGTGCGCGTGGCCGTGCTGGCGGCCGCATTTACTGCCGACACCTCACCGGCAAAGACCTGGTCGGGGAAAACATCCACCCGCACCTCCACCGGCAGCCCCTCGCGCAGCTTTGTCACCTCCCGCTCCGAGGCGTTGATGCGGATCTTGACGCGCGAGAGGTCCACCAGAGTCACCACTCCCTGGGCGCCTGGCATCTGCGGATTGATCATGTCGCCTTCGCTCATGTATTTGGCGGTGACCACTCCCGCAAAGGGGGCTTTCATCACCGAGTGGCGAAGTTGCCATTCGGCCAGGGCCAAGGCGGCCTTTGCCTGCTGCAACTGCGCCTGTGCCGCTTGGTAGGCGAGCTGCACCTTCTCGTACTGCTGGTCGCTCACCGAGCCCTTCTGCTTCAGCTCCTGCATGCGGTTCCAGTTGCGCTCGGCGTCGTCAAAGTTGGCCTGTGCTACAGCCAGCCCTGCCTGTGCCTGCTGCAGTTGCAGGGAAAAGGTTTCGTTGTCGAGTTCGGCGAGCGTCTGCCCTGCCGCCACGCGGTCGCCGATATCCACATAGATCTTGGCGATCTTGCCCCCCACGCTGGGCACCACGCGCATCTCGCGGTAAGGTTCAACGCTGCCGGTATAGGTGAGCACTTCTCTGATCGACCCCTTTGTCACCGGGCTCACCTTCACCGGTACTATGGTGGTTTCGGTGGCCCGGGAATCTCTTTTTGAGGCACAACCTGCCGCCACCATTAGGGCGAGAACCGCGGCCATTGCCGTGAAATAGACTCCTCTCATTGGTTCCTCCATGCTGCACAGCAGCTAATCTTCCTTCTGTTCCGTAGCAATACGGCCCAGGGCACGATCAAGACGCGCCAGGGCAATCTGATAATCGGCCAGAGCAGAGACGTGGTCAGTCTTTGCCTTCACCAACAAGGAATTGGCGTCCAGGACCTCGGTGTTCGTCACCATCCCCTCGTGGAACTTGTCCAGGGTCACCTTGTAGTTTTCCTCAGCCTGGAGCACGTTCTCCTCGGCCAGGGCCAGGCTCTGCTTTGCCTCGTTGATGGCCAATGTGGCCTGCGTGACCTCCAAGGCGATGCCGTCCTTGAGCGCGCTCATGTTTGCCTGCACCTGGCGCAGCTGGCGTTCTGCCTGTTCTTTCTTGTAGCGCGTGGCCCCCCAGTCGAACAGATTGATTTGCGCGGCCACTGTGGCGGTCCAGGTGGCGTAAAAGTCCGGGTTGTACTCGCGGTCCGGCCTCTTGTACCCATAATCCAACACCAGCGCCACCGACGGCAGCCATCCGGCAGAGGCCATGCGCACCGCTTCTTGGCTCAAGCGGCGGTTGTGTTCCATCAGTTGCACTTCCGGGCGCTGGCGGAGTGCAAGCTGGCGCGCCTGCTCGAGGTCGACCTCCACCGGGGGCACCCGTTCCAATTGCTCCGTCAACTCGAGCTCGGTGTCCACTGGCAGACCCAAGAGCATGCACAACGCGCCCATGGCCAGCCGGCGTCCATGCTGCGCCTGAATCTCCATGAGGCGCACGTTGGACAGCTGCACCTTTGCCTTCAGCAGGTCGTTCTTGGTGAGCATGCCCACTTCGTACATGTTCTGCAGGTCTTGCACATATGCTTCCATGCGCTCTACGCCTTGGTGGGCGACTTCCACCATCTTGCCTGCCTTGACCGCTCCCCAGTAGGCTTGCTTGACTTCGAAAATCAGGTCGCCTTTCTCTTTCTTCAGGCTCGCCTCGGCCATCTTCAGCCCCTCCTCTGCCATCTGATAGCCCCTATACAGGCGGCCGCCGGTGAAGAGGGGTTGCTGCAGCGAGATGCCGATCCCGACGATCTCGTCGCGCCCCACCGGGATGCGCTTGGGAAACTGCTGCGCCGGCATGCCCGGGATCTGCGGGAAACTCTTGGAAATCCCCTCAAAGATCCTTCCCGGCATGAAGGGGGCCACGTCCAGACGGCTGTAATTGGCAGAGCCACGAAGCTGGGGGAAGAAGCCGGTTCTGGTCTCCCCCAGTTTGGCCGCGGCCTCTCCCACGCGCTCGCGCGCCACTGTCATGCGTTCGTTCTGGCTCAAGGCCAGTTCTATGCTCTTCTGCATGTCCAGGGCCATACGCTCCTGCGCCACCGTGCCAGAGGCGGCAAGGAACGCAAGCGCCACACTTACAAGCAGACACAACCAACCGTTCCTCATGAGTACCTCGCACTCGATAGGTTATTCGCCACCTTGGCTTTGGTCACCTTCGCTCTCCCCAGGGGGAGAAGACGACTCCGGTGTTCACGGTGAGCACGGTCTGCTCGCTAAAGTGCTCGCCGAACAGGAACCGGTCCCTGGAGAGCAGGTAGGCAACTCTCGCCTCGCCAAACAGAGAGAACCAAGTCGTCAGTCTCAGCTCTATGCCCGCTCCTCCGGTAAGCCCGGCGCTCATTTTCTGCAACGCCTCCCCTTCCACGTTCACGGGATCGCCATTCAGCCCATCGCGGGTGAATCGCCAGGGGAAGATACCGACGCCAGCCACGCCATAGGGGGCCACGGGCCCCAGCGGGAGACGCAGGACGTTGCTGAACGTGACCGCAGGCAGCATAAAGTAGGGCGTCTTGCCCTCCTCCTGCCGGTGTTCCGGGGCAAACGCCGCCCAGCCAAGGTCGACTGCGGCCTC
>JACIZP010000210.1 GCA_014359355.1 Calditrichota bacterium
CGCGAGGTATCGCCGGTGAGGCTCGCATAGCGCACGAGGAGCACTGCGGCGCGCGCGGCGTCGTCCACACAGGCTATGCCCTCCGATGGTGCGGCGACCCAGTGGTAGTCTGGGTGCTCGGCGTAGACGTGCAGGATGACCACCGAGTCGCCGCCCATCGTCGCCCATTCGCACAGGTGGTCCAAATGGGCAAAGTTGACCAGCGGAACCTGAGAAGGAGCAGGCTTGCGCGGGGCGCAAACCAACGACACGAGCGCTACGCCGAGGATGCCCGCGGACGACATCCATGCCCTAAACGCGACCTTGGGCCGGTCCCTGCCTCCGGGCACTCGACGGGCCACTTGCCACTTCACTTCTTGCCCTTCAGGTGCGCAAGGAGATCACTCAGGTTTGCGGTAGCCAGGGCAATGGTGGTGTCTGCCGCTCCGTAGTAGAGGCGTATTTCCTTGGTGACCGGGTCAAGGATCGCGCCGCATGGGAACACCACGTCGGCCACGTCGCCGACGCGTTCGTACAGCTCGCGCGGCCCGAAGACCCAACTATCCGACCGAGATATAACCCGCGTCGGTTCATCGAGGTCCAACAGGGCAAGCCCCAGGCGGTAGATGGCCCCCGCAGCAGTGGTGCGCACGCCGTGGTAGATGATGAGCCATCCCTCGGGCGTCTCAATGGGCGGCGTGTTGAGGCCGATCTTGCGCGCGTCCCACCACCCGCCTTGCCTCGCTTCCAGCAGGATCCTGTGGTCGCCCCAGTGCGTGAGGTCAGGCGAATAGGACACCCAGATGTGCGCCCCGGCCCCGGGAGTCACCGGCATGGGGCGATGGATGAGCAACCACCGCCCTTTGAAGCGCCTGGGAAAAAGCGATGAATCCTTGTCCTCGGGCGGCATGATTGGGCCCCGCCGCTCGAAGGTGCGAAAATCCTTGGTCATGGTCAGCGAGACCAGCGGACCACGTTCCGAGAAAGCAGTGTAGGTAATGGCGTAGCGCTCCAGCTCCTCTAACCACACGATCCGCGGATCTTCCACGCCCCACAGCTCCTCAGGGTGATGCCCTGGGTCAGGAGGAAAGGTCGGCTGCGGGTCAATCTGCCAGTTGGAGACACCATCGGCGCTGCGGGCCACCGTCAAGTGGGAGAAGCCGCGCATGTCTTCCACGCGGGCAAGCAACAACGTCGCGCCGTCGAACTGCACTGCACCAGGGTTAAAGACCGCGTTGGCCGGGTACGGCCAATCAGAAGCGGTCAGAATCGGGTTCCTGGGATGGCGACGGAAAAGCTCAGAGAACTGTCCAAAGTCTGCGACGTCTTTCATACGCGTATCCGCACCTCCTCTTTTCTCGTTCCGATCCACCTTGTGTACTCTTAAACGTAAGCCTCAGCTCTTCAGGCCTGTGGTGGCCATGCTCGCAATGAAGTAGCGTTGGAAAAAGGCGTAGGCAATGATGATGGGTAGAGCCAGTAGCGCTGCGGCAGCCAGGCGCACACCCAACAAGCCCTCTGCCTTGCCCCCAACCGCAAAGAGCGCGACCAACTGCGGCATGGTCATCAGTTCCCATTTGCGAATGACGATGATTGGCCAAAGGACCTCGTTCCAGATGTTCATGAAGGTGAGAATAGCCACGGTAATCAACGCCGGCACGGACAAGGGCCACATGATGCGAAAGAGGATGCCAAAGTCAGAGCAGCCATCGATCCGTGCTGCATCCAACAAGTCCTGCGGCACGCTTTTGAAATACTGCCGAAAGACTACAATTGCGAACGCATTGATCATGTACGGCACAATAAGGGCGTAGTAGGTGTCGTTCCAGCCGAACTTAACCATGAGCACGTAGGTGGGAATGAGCGTGATCTGGAAGGGGAGGGTCATGGTGAACAGCACCACGGCGAAGAGCCCATCGCGGCCCCGGAAACGCAGACGTGAGAGCGCGTAGCCAATCATCGAGGTGAAGATCAGCACCCCTGCGGTGGCGGAGAACGACACGAAGAGGCTGTTCGCAAATGCTCGCGCGATGGGGATCTTGCTGAACACGAGACGGTAGCTCTCAAGGGTCAGCTTGCCTGGAATGGGGTTCAGGCGGCCGATCTCAACCTCTGGCCGCACCGTCGCCGAGAGCATCCAGACAAACGGGTAGAGACACACCAGACTCCAGCAGAGAAGAAGTGCGTAGAGGCTGCCCTTCGTGGCGGTCCGAAGGAAACGTAGCCGGGACGTTTTCATAAGCCGGTCTCCTGCTCCACTACCCTCTTCTGGAGGAGCACCACCATGAACACGATGAGGGCGAAGAAAAACCCCAGTGTCGCGGCATATCCCATGTGGTTGAACTGGAAAGCCTGATGGTAGATGTAGAGCACGGCCGAGAGGGTGCTGCGGATCGGGCCGCCCCCGGTCATGATGTAGGGCTCGATGAACAGCGAGAAGCCACCAATGGTGGAGAGAATCACGACCATCACCACGGTGGGATTGATCATCGGCAAGGTGATGTGCCTGAACTTGCGCCACGGCGAGGCGCCTTCGATGTCGGCAGCCTCGTACAAGTGCTGCGGCACGCTCTGCAGGCCCACCAAGAAGAGCACGATGTACAACCCCACATTCTTCCAGGTGGCCATGATCGCGATGGACGGCATCGCCATGGTCGGACTTGTCAGCCAGGGAACGCGGCCGAGGCCCAGCGAGGAGAGCACATTGTTCAACACTCCCGTGTCTTGCGCATAAAGGCTGTCCCAGAGCATGGTGGTCACTACCCCTGAAACCACCACAGGGAGGAAAAAGATCGCACGGAAAAAGCCTCGCAAGCGGAGTTTCTGATTCAGGAAGACTGCCAAGGCGAGGGCGATGACGATCTGCAGGGGAATGTGAATGAGCAAGAAGACGCCGGTATTCGCCAGGGCCCGGAAAAAGAGACGGTCGTGAAGCAGGCGGTGCACGTTACCGAGGCCGATCCATTGCATGGGTGACAGGATGTCCCAGCGATGAAAAATGAGCACGAAGGAAAAGACCAAAGGAAAGGCGACGAAGGTCAAGAAGTGCGCTATGTAAGGGAGCACGAGCACATAGCCGGCGTTGGCAGTATGGCGTCTTCTGCCTTGGCCAACGCTCAGACGTCCGGTCTGGGGGCTCACTGGGGAGGTGCGCGAGGTGATCGGGCGTGCGTCCATCGCCGGCTACTCCAATACCAGCCGCGCTTGCCGAGCAGCGTCGTGAATGGCCTTTGCTGGCGTCTTGACCCCGTAGACCACGCAGGCTTCAAACTCGTTGGACAGTATGTCAAAGATCTCTTTGAGCACTGGGCTGGTGTCGGTCCCCCGCACAAATCGCGCTTGATCGGCAAAGCGCTTCATGAAAGGGCTCTTGGCGAAGTAAGGAGCATAGAGCGGGTCTTCCAGATGGTTAGCCCGCAACGGGAGCTGGTCGGTCATCTCCAGAAGGAGAAGGTCGGCTTCGCGACTGACCAGGAACTTGGCAAACTCCCACGCCAGGCGCGGGCGGCGGGTATTGCGAAAGATGACGATGTTCTTGATGTCGCCGTAAGTGTACACTGGCCCGCTCACCCCATCCGGGCGTGGCACTGGAGCAAAGTCGTAAACAAAGCCCTCCGGCTTGAATTTCTCCGCATGCCTGATCTCCCAGGGCCCGGTGAAGCGCGATGCCACAACGCCCTGCAAAAAGACGTCGGTGCGTCCGACCATGCGCTCTTTGGGAAAGTAGCCGCGAGCGAAAAGCGTCTGCAAGAAGGTGAACACCTCAACCGCCTGCTGGTTGTCAAAGGCTATCTTGCCATCCTCAAGGAGGGTGTGGCCGCCAGTGGCCGCGATGTAGAGAGGGTAGAAGTCAAAGAAACGCTGCCACCATAGGGCGCGGATGTCGGTGATGCCCATCCAGCGATCGATGTGGCCATCTCCGTTGGTGTCGCGCACAATTCTCTCTGCCGCCTGCAGATACTCGGAGTAAGTCCTCGGGAAATGGTCGTAACCCGCTTCCGCAAGCATTTTCCGATTGAAGATGACCATGACCGGGTTTGTCTTCCACGGTATCTGGTAGACATGGCCATCGGATGACCGGGCCTCATCCAAGAGTGCAGGGTCCACACGAGCGCCGATCACCTCAGCAAAGTCGGGGAAGGTGTCCAAGGCCACAAGCTGGCCGGCGCGGGCGTAGGCCTCCACGTCCCCCGGCCACATGTTGGAAAAGACGTCGGGGGTAGTTTTGCCTACCACGGCTGCCAGGATCGCTTCTTCGGTGGACTGGCTCTCTGGCACCGGTTGGTGGGTCACCGGGCTCTCCGGGTGCAGGGAGTTCCATCGCGCCACAAGCTCTCTGGCCAAGTCGACTTCGTACTGGTTGTTCGCTGACCAGTAGACGAGGTGGCTCGCGCTGCTCGCAGTCTTCTTGGCGCAGGTGGTGAGCAGAAGCAGCTGGCTGCAAACCACTGCCGCGGCGAGCATGAGCTTGAAGTGAGAATGGCGCACGTTCATACTCGCCTGCTCATTGCTCCCCTTCGTCCAACATCGGCCAGGGCGGGACCGCCAGCGCCCCGTACTGACCTGGCCGCACGCCGACCAGCGGAATGCGCGTCAGAGCTACCGACTGTAGCGGCTGGAGGTTGCGCTCCACGGCGTAACGCCCGCGGAGTTGCTGCAGATGGCGGCGCAGGGAAAAGCCTGGGTCGGAATTGGTTCGCAGCTGCCGGAGCATGAGTTCCGCGAGAAAGTGATCGCGCCACATGGCAATCTCTTCC
>JACIZP010000211.1 GCA_014359355.1 Calditrichota bacterium
AGCCCGCCGGATGCTGGTTGACCCGAACATTGGAGTGCTCAACGCTTCTCCCCCGGACTTTGCACGACGCGTTGATCAGCTTCGCTTTCATGGCAATGAGGCCGGGCCGCCTTATCACTACCTCAATGGAGGTGTGTGGCCCCATGGCAATGCCTGGTACGCTTTGGCTCTCAACGCCGTTGGTGCCAGGCAGGAGGCGTACGACTTCCTGGCTAAGACCATGAGTCTGGGCGGGGTGATGACCAGCCCCAACGGGCAGCCGGCCATGTACGAATACCGCTGCAGCGACCCCGGCGATTCTTTGTGGTACGGGCGCATTGACAAGCCACAGTTCCTGTGGGCCGCCGGTTGGTATCTGGAGGCTTTGCTTTCCATCTACGGGCTGACCGTAAACGCCTGGAACCTGTACATCGATCCGTTCTTGCCCCTTGGGCAAAGCGCATTCGCGAGCGACTGGTTCGTAGCGGGAAACAAAGTGCTGGTCTCGATCCGAGGACAAGGCCCTCTCATCAAGCGCATCTGCTTCGATGGACAGGACTACCCCTCCGCAGTGCTTCCCCACAAGAACCCGCCTCGCCGGCGGGTGAGTGTCGAGCTCGGTCGTCCACAGCACCCCTATCTGGCCGCGGCCCAATCCGCGCTGGTCTCGGCGGAGTGGGATGAACGCGCCAGCCGCCTGGAGCTGCTGTTTGCGGCCTTTGCCGGGCATAGCAGTTCGGTGGTAGTCATCTCTCCGCGACCACTCGTTAAGGCGTCGCTGGCAAGCAGCGGCTCGCTCCTCTGGGACGCCGAGCTTGCTGATGGTGCTTACCGGACCACAATACGGTTCACGCATCGAAAGGCGGAAGAACGGCTCGTGCTCTGTTTCGAGAAGGACCGTTCGGAGTAGGCAGGCCTCGGGGAGAAAAGAGGGACAGCGACAGCCACCGCTTTGCAGAATTCTTTCTCCGCCCCGATGCAAAAAGTACTTGACAAATTGCCCTCCCTTCGTTATATTGTATCGAAACGTTTCGCGTCCAGTGGGTTCCTTGCTGTGCTTGTGCGATGGCGGTTCCGAACCGCATAGGACAGGGCAGGTAGAATCGTTTCGATGAACCCGACCATCAAGGACGTTGCACGACGCGCGGGAGTGGCGGTGTCCACCGTGTCGCTCGTGATCAACCGCAAAGGGAAAGTGAGCGCAGAAACACGTGAACGCGTGCTGCGTGCCGTGGCTGAGCTCAACTATCACCCTCAACGTTCCGCGCGTGGCCTTGTCACCCGGCGCAGTGGCAATCTCGGTTTCATCCTCACCGACGACCACTTCTCTCGAGCCGAACCTTTTTACACTAAGGTATTCTTGGGCACCGAGTTTGAAGCTCGCAGTCACGACTATTACATCCTCTTGACCACCGTCGACCGGCGTTTCCGTCCCGAAAAAGTTCCGCGCTTCTTGCTGGAGCGCGACGTGGACGGCGTCATTTTCGCCGGCAAGGTACCATCGCGGCTCGTGGAGTACGTCAAGGAGAAGGGCCTCCCCATCGTCTTGGTCGACTACTACCCACCGCGTGGCGACTACTCCTGTGTGCTGATTGACAATGTGGGTGGCGCACAACTGGCCGTGAGCCATCTCATGCACAAGGGTCATCGCCGCATCGCGTTCATTGGCGGGGATTTGGAGCACCCGAGTATCCGCGACCGCTTCATTGGGTATCGAGAAGCCCTCACGGAGGCGGGGATCGAGGTACTCGATTCACTGGTGGTCACGGACCAGCCCTATACCGCCACCTCTGACGGCTATGAAGCCGCAAAACACCTGCTCGACCGAGGGCAGCCATTCACTGCGCTCTTTGCCGCAAACGACGCGATGGCCGTGGGCGCCCTCCGATTGATGCAAGAGCGCGGTCTCAAGATTCCGGACGACGTGGCCATTGTAGGCTTCGACGATGTGGAGGCGGCGATTACTACCCAGCCGACCTTGACCACCGTCCGTGTGCCGAAGGAAGAGCTCGGCGCCATTGCCGTGCGTCGCATGGTCGAACAGATCAACCATAACGATCGAGCCATTAGCCGAACCATTGTGCCAACAACCCTCGTGCTGCGGGAATCCGCATAGCTGGCAGGCAATGCACCGAAAGGAGGTGATGTTCGCAGCAACGACTGGTTCGCACTATCCACCGAGAGGAGGTGATGGACTTCCAGAGAGAAACAGCGTTCGCAAGGTAGCAAACCATGACGCGGAGGGGTCCCAGACTCCGCAGCTGTTGCACCTAACCGGGAGGAAGCACCATGACTGCA
Organism: Calditrichota bacterium; assembly: GCA_014359355.1. NCBI lineage: Bacteria > Pseudomonadati > Calditrichota > Calditrichota bacterium. The sequence goes on from JACIZP010000211.1 coordinate 2,278, forward strand.
AGACTGCGCACCATTGCTCTGTTCTCCTGCCTTTTTGTGGCCTTGCCACTGCTGGCGCAGACCAATCTTTTGCCGAATGGTGATGTGGAGGAGTTGCGGCCGAATTTCTGGGCGCCATTTGGCGACAATCAGGCGGGGGTACAGTGTGAGTGGGCCTGGGAGGGGTATGACAGCCAGCACTCCTTCAAGGTGAGCAAGACGGCCACCACGGCGCAGCCGGCCGGCTGGGTGAGCGAGAACAACGCCAAGTTGTACTGGAACAACGCCAAGGCCGACCGTCTCTACAGCCTCAGCTTCTGGGCCAAGACGGTGGGGGTCAACACCAATCCGGCCACTGACGATGGCAAGATTGGCGTGCTGTTCTCCTTCTACGCTGGCGGCACCTTGTTGGGCGAGCAGTTTGTTACGGTCGATCAGAGTGTGGCGGACAAGGACTGGACTGAGTACACCGATGGGCTGCTGATTCCTGCGGGCACCGATCCGGACGGGATGTACATGAAGCTGGTGATGGGCAAGGATGCCACGGGCACGGTGTACTTTGACAACATCGGCTGTGGTTCTGATCCCTGGTCGATGTGGCCGTTCAACGGCGATGCCGAGACTCCCGAGGGGTGGATGGAGTGGCATGCGGGCACTGAGGGGTTTGCCAACTTGGACAACACTGAGAAGCACAGTGGCAACTGGTCGGCCCTGTTGCGCGAAACCGACGACAACGGCGATGAGATGGTCTTCTACTCGGAGCCCATTCCGGTGGAGCCCAACACCTGGTACAAGATCAGCGTGTGGGTCAAGCGCGACAAAGGGTTGACCAATCCCGAGTGGCTGCCCTCCAACGTGACCGGCTATCGTCACGACAGCCGCATGAATGTCTGCTTCTTCTACCATCGCGATCCCATCTACACGGATTGGAATCTCACCGGTGGCGATCAGTTCTTCTACTTCGACGAGCGCGACTCCTCCTCGGACTGGACCCAGTACACCATCATCTCCAAGTCCGAGCCCGATGCCGCCGGCATCTCCGTCCGCGCCCGCTTCAACCCCTTCACCAAAGGCTTCTGCTGGTACGATGACTTTACCGTGCAGAAGGTGACTCTGGTGCCCACCGCAGTGGAGCAGTTCCAGCCGCTGGCTGGACACCAGCTGCCGAAGCAGCACGAGCTGCTCCAGAACTACCCCAACCCCTTCAATCCGTCCACGACCATCGAGTACACGGTACCAAAGGATGGGCAGGTGACGTTGGAAGTCTATAACGTTCTGGGCCAGAAGGTCACGACCCTGGTGGATGGGTTCCGCTTGGCAGGCCGCTACACGGTCGTGTGGGATGGAACCGACAGCTTCGGCAAACCAGTGCCGAGCGGCGTGTACGTCTACAAGCTGAATGGCTCCATCACCCGCAAGATGATGTTGGTGAAGTAGCAAGTCCAGAAGGGCTGTCTGCAACCGCGCAGGCAGCCCTTCACCTTTAGCCTTGCGGAGAACGCAAGGCGACGGGCAGTTCGGAGAACTGGCCTGTCCCGAGCATTGTACTGTCATGGATACACAGGAACGGTGCCGCCACCACAGGCACAGCTCCTGTCCAACACGGGAGAGGGCAATGAGCCGCAGGTGTGCTGCAATACTACTGTTGGTGAGTGCCAGTCTCGTCCTGCTCTCCGGCGGTGGGACGGTGGAGGCCGGAACTACAGGTAAAATCGCCGGTAGGGTCGTCGACGCCGATACCAACCAGCCGCTCCCCGGAGTGAATGTGGTCATCGAGGGGACGATGATGGGCGCTGCCACCGACGCCAACGGCTACTACTTCGTCATCAACGTCCCCCCTGGCGTGTACACGGTGAAAGCGAGCATGATCGGCTACCAGGAGGTGCGCTACGAGAACGTCAGGGTCTCCATCGACATGACGACCCCGCTCAACTTCCGCCTCAAGGAGACCGTGCTCGACCTGGGCGAGGCCGTGACTGTGGTTGCAGAGCGCCCCTTGGTGCGCAAGGACCTGACCTCAACCGAGGCGGTGGTTAACTCCCAAACCATTCAGCGCCTCCCAGTTGACCGCTTTCACGATGTGGTTAACCTTCAGGCGGGTGTGGTGGAAGGCCATTTCCGCGGCGGTCGCCAGGGCGAAGTGATGTACATGATCGACGGCATCCCGGTGAACGACATCTACTCAGGCCAACCGGCGTTTGAGGTGGAGAACAACGCCATCGCCGAGCTGCAGGTCATCAGTGGCACCTTCAATGCTGAGCACGGCCAGGCGATGTCCGGCGTGGTGAACATCGTCACCCGTGAGGGCGGCGAGCGTTACGCCGGCAGCCTCTCTGCCTACTTGGGAGACTATCTCTCCTGGGGAAAGCAGCAGAAGGA
>JACIZP010000212.1 GCA_014359355.1 Calditrichota bacterium
TTCGGCCAGCCGCATCATCTGGAAGATGGTCTGTTGACCTGTGGTGACGGTGACCAGCTCCTCAACAAAATGCTGGAGCTCGGCCTCGGGCTCGTGGCGCGGGGTATTGAGGAGCACTTCCACCATGAGCGGGATCATGACCTGCTGCCAGCCTTGCCGGAGCAGCGAAATTGTGCCGTCAAAATCAAACAGAGCATGGCGAATGGTGCCATTCAGGCGCTCGGCCCTGATGATTTCGATCGTATCCTGTCGCAGTCCGACGAGTGAATCAGCCCCCCTCAGCTCAGCTTCCCCTCGTGAGTTGAGAGAAGAGACCTTGGGATCAGTCTCACGTCCACCCCGAGGCTCACCTGACTTGTGCGGAGAAAAATGTCGCCGTTCTTTCACCATCGCTCGTAGTGTACAAGTTCGGACAAAGCTTTACGGGTCTTGGGGCGCGGGGAGTCGGCTGGGTAGCCAAGCGGCGTGAAAGCGAGCGGCTCGACGCCTTCGGGCAGGCCCAACACCTCGCGCGCCGCCACAGGGTCAAAGGCCGCGACCCAACACGTGCCCAGCCCGAGATCGGCCGCTGCCAAGATCAGATGGTCCATCGCAATGGTCGCGTCAACATCGGCGTAGTTCTTGCCGTCCATGCGAGACCAGGCCTTGCCAGGGAGCGCGCACACCCCGATGACCAGCGGCGCCTGGGTGAACCAGGCAGCCTTGTAGATGCGCCGCAGCTCATCCTCTCGACCTTTGGTGCTGACTACCAGCAGAGCAAAGGGCTGGCGATTAGCCGCGGTTGGTGCCAGACGCGCCGCTTCCAATATGGCGGCGAGCTTGTCCTCCTCGACCGGCCGATCCTGGTAGGCGCGCACACTGTAGCGCGTGCGAATAAGAGCTGAAAACTCCATGTGTTACCTCCACCCGTTCAAACCTACATGCAGGGGCGATGCATACTTCGCCCGCCGGCTCCTCCTGCATGAGCCTCAGGAGAGAACCCCAAACCCATACGAAGCCACCACCTGACGCAGCGCCGCGAGCTTCTCCTCCGGCGGTGGTTCCAGGTGAGCCGCACGGTAACGCATGCCCAGGGCCAGATACTTGTCAGCCGCCAGCTTGTGGAAGCGAAGCAGCTCGAAGATCACCCTTGGCTTGCCGTTCGCGCCCCGCCTGGAAGGCGGAATCAGGCGGCGAACGGTCTCGGCAATGAGGCGCATGTCTTCCTGGCTGTCGTTGAAGCCTGGAATCACCGGTACGCGAATACACACCTCGCTGTCGGTCTGCAGCAACCGCTCCACATTGCCAAGGATCGCCCGACAGTCCGCGCCGGTAGCCTGCCTGTGCTTCTTGTCGTCCACGTGTTTGATGTCCAAAAGGACCAAGTCAGTAGACGGCAACAGGGGAGCCAGATGCTCCCACTGGCCCACTGCCGCAGTGTCCAGCGTCGTGCGGATTCCTGCCTGCTTGCAGCGTGCGAGAACCGCCGCAGCGAAAGCCGCCTGTTGCAGTGGCTCACCCCCGGAGATCGTCACCCCTCCTTGCGAGCTCTCGTAGAACACTCGGTCCCGCAGAACTGCCTGCACCACCTCCTCTTCGGTCATGACCTGCCCGCACATGAGCAACGCTCCTGTCGGACAAACTGAAGCGCATTTACCGCACGCCCTGCACGCCCG
>JACIZP010000213.1 GCA_014359355.1 Calditrichota bacterium
ATCAGAAGCCGATCTCTACCGAGGTGACATGGATGCTGCCCAGGTCGCCATAGTCGGCAAGGGCGTAGTCGAAGCGCACGTTCATCCCCGACACCGGCAGGCGCAACCCGCCGCCAAAGGAAAAGGTGGCCAGGTCGTAGTTCTGCTTGTAACCCGCGCGCAAGGCCAGGATGTTGCGCCACTCGTATTCGAGGCCGTACTTGGCGCGCATTGGGTTGTCGAACGCGTCGTTCACCTCGCACACCCACGTGAGGCGGCTGGCAGAGCTCTTCACCATGAAGGCCTTCGATCCCACCAGATCCAGCGCGACACCCATCTGGAAACTGACCGGCATAGGGTAGTCGTCCACCATGAACTTGGCGTCCAGGTTGCGGTTGCCGACACCGGGCTGATCCGGGCGCGGCTCATAGGAGAAGGTCTGGAGTGGCCCATCATCCATAGCCATGTTCGGGCCGAAATTGGTGATGCTCATGCCCACGCGTAGGCCGCTGAGCCCTGGGCTGAATAACAGCCCCAGATCCCCACAGTAGCCATCTGCCTTCTCTTGCCAGATCTGCTCGTGTACGTAGCGCCCGGTCACGCCAAAGGTGACGCGGTCGGTGAGCATGCGAGAGTAACTCAGACTGACGGCCATGTTGTAGCTGGAGAAGAAAAGGCCGGTACCGTCAGGGCTTTCCACGGTGGTCTTCTCGATCTTGCCCAAGTCCACATAGTCAAGGGCAACGCCGAAGACGTTGTTGCCACCCGTGGGAATTACCACCCCCACGAACTGGTGGGAGATATCCGCATAGAGGTTGACGTTGTGATAGGTGACGGTCAGACGGTCGAAGAACGACAGGCCAGCCGGGTTCCACTTCAGGGCCGAGGCATCGTTGGCAAGGGCAGTGAAGGCGCCCGCCAGGCCCACTGCCCGCGCCCCCACCTCGAGGTTGAGGAAGTTGGCCGCCGTGGTACCCACCTTGTGCACCTCTCCCTGGGCAAAGAGTGGCCCCGGAGCGACAATCGTCGCTGCAAGTAGGAGAACAATCGTCTTTCTCATGTCCTCGGTCTCCTTTGCCTCATTCACTTAACAACAGCCAACTTCCCGATCTTGGTGTTGCCATTCGGTGTCTTCACCACCCAGATGTAGATCCCGTATGACACCTCAAGGTTCTCTTTGGTCAACAGGTCCCACCGTGCCTCTCCATAGCTAGGCATGTTGTGCACAATCTCCCGCACATGGTCGCCCGTGAGGGTGTAGATGTTGATGGTACACTGCGGTGGCAAATGGGTAAAACGCACCTCCCGCTGCTCCCATTGCGCCGAGCCGGTGTACAGCTCGGTCTTGGAGTACACGACATAGGGATTTGGCACCACCCTAATGTGGGCCAGGTCGTCTGCAGTGATGGCGCGAGTGGTAGGCGAATAGGTACGAAAACGAAACCTGTCCCTAGCAAAGGGCTTCTTGGTGGTCACCCGGAAGACACTGCCTGGGCTGGGCGCTTTGCCCATTGGGTTGACCACCGGCTGCCCACCTACCCATTGGGTGTCGGGTTTCCACGTCCACTCAAAAACCCAGGTAAAGGTGCGGGTAGTGGAGCCAGGGGTCAGCCGCTCCCACAATTTGATCTGGTCGCCACTGGCAAAAGCACCGGTGGTAGGGGTGATGAAGATGTCCACCTGCTTGGGGGGATCCATGCTCACGTTCCAGATCTGAAACGGGACCGTCTTGGTCCCCACGGCGTTGGTATCAGCGTTCGGCCCCAAGAAACGGATCTCGTAATCGGAGGGCTGCCGTTTGGTTGCCCCTACCAGCCGGAATGTCCAGGTGCTGGTGTCGCCCACCACATTTGCCCACCCGGCATGGAGGAGATCGACTACGTCGTGATTGATGATCTTCAGCCCCACCCCGTCGAAGATCGGTGCAGCTTCCGGTTCAACGCCGCTGCTCTCGTTGGCAATGTTAGTGCAATCGCTCACCTTGTAGCACCGCTCATCCTCGTCATACACGCTGTAGGCAAGGCGGCCGAGGGTGTCGGCGATCTGCAAGGTATACGTATGCCCAAGCACCGCGTCATCATCGATCACCTTGAGGGCAATCGGACCGGTCCCCATGCCCGCCAAGCGCAGGAACACTGTGTCCACCTGCGCCCCGACATAGCCCACGGGCCTCACGCCAGGGATGACATCGACCACGTTGAGGTCACGGGACGAATTGCCCCGCGCCGTCTCATTGCAGTTGAACTCCCTGTCCGCGTACCAGTGGTCATAGGCGGTGATGCAGTAGCGGTAGCGAATACCGGGTACCACGTTGTTGTCAGTCCAGGTGTGGACGACGCCACTATTGTTGCCCACATAAAACCAGGGCTGGAACGGATCTACCCCCTCATACTCGTCGATCAGATCACACTGGAAGACCGGCACATAGGTGAGAACCGCACCGGGCGTGCCCTTGTCGGTGATCTCATAGACCTCCTGGCCCCAGTCGACATAGTCCAGGTCGCGGTCGAAGTAGGCCTTGTAGATTTTGTACCCCTCAAAGTCTCTTTCCTTGGTGAGGATGTCGACGGATTTTTCCGCGGCGTCGTCCCAGTAGAGGGTAACCTTGTTGTCACCGGTGTAGACGAGCGGGAGGCCGTTCTCGTCCAGCACCTTCGTGCCGACAGCGTACAGCGTGGGGGTCTTCGGGGGGCCGGTGCCCTGGAACTTGTTGTTGTACAGTTCCATGGCTTTGGCAAAGTTGTTAAGCACGTCCGCAAAACGTACCTCGTAAGGGTTGGTGGGAAACCCATCGGCATCCAGCGGCCCAGGGTTGTCAAAACCACCGACGATGCAGAAGTGCAAGGGCAAGGTGTCGCCAGGGGCGATGCTGAACGGACCAGAAGACATGAGGAAGTGCACGTCCGGACGACTCCCCACCGGGTAGCTCTCCTGCCACTCCCGCAACAGGTTCAGATCGTCAAAGTTGGGGTCAGGCCCGTGGAAATACTTCTGCTGGTCTTGCGGGGTAAGGATCTCCTTCTTGCCGCTGGCCATTGCATAGATGATCTCCTCCATCTTGCGACCACATGGTTCGGCATCGAAGGTCTCCTGTTCATAGAAGTGAAACCCCGTGAGGCCGATGTCGCGAGGTGTCTTGAGAAAGGCAATGGCATAGGCCGACACGGGACCCTCGGAGTTAATGTCATCCGCATCACGCTCCCAGCCGTCTTTGTCGAACATCAAGAAGATGCCGCGGGTAGTGTCGGCGATGCAGTAGTCGTCCTCCGCCCAAGGGTCCACGGTGTAACCCTGGGGGTCGCGCCCTGGGAGGTCAGGGTCAATAATGAACCCAAAATAGAGCCCATCGATGGGCCCATTGTAATGTTGGCGACTGGGATCGGTGATGTCATCGCGATAGATGAGATTGTAGTTGAAGAAAACGATGTCCTCGTATGCCCGTGTCGCGTAGCAATAGCCGCTTACTTCCATGTCAAAGCCAATGGGATAGCCAACGTTGACCTCATCGCCCTTGCGGATGCCGTTCCACTTGTCGTCCATGACGAAATAGATATCCTTGTCGGAGACAAAGCGGCCAGGAACCTCCTGGCCGTAGGTGGGTGAAGTGGGGTCGGGATCGATGGCCCAATGCCCTGGCCAGTGGCGCTCACCTGGTGTTTCGATGAACTGTTTAAAGGTCGGCGAGGAGGGGTTCTTGTCGTAGTAGCCCTGCGGCCACGAGCTAGGCCTCGTGCTGGTGGCGATAAGCGGGATATTGGACCAGGTGTCGTCGCCCATGAGGCGCGTCTTGGCGTAGTCCTGCGCCTCCCAGTCGGTGTAGGTTAAGCCCTGGCCGCCAGTGCCAAAGTACATGGAGATGCTCTCGATACAGTTGTAGTATTGGCTGCGGTCAAAGTGGCGCCCATCTTCAGTGACGATGTCGGTTGCCCACGGTTGC
>JACIZP010000214.1 GCA_014359355.1 Calditrichota bacterium
TAAAACTTGAGCGCCATCCTATGTCCCTCTCACTGCCGACACGAACTCACGAACTCGCTCAACGGAAACCCCCCGGCCGCTTTTCAGCCAGGTGCCGACGATGAAGCCATCGCAGAACGGGAGAAAGTGAGGTGCATTGGACGGGCTAACACCGCTTCCCACCAAGATGGTAGCTCCGGGGAAGGCTTGCCGGAGCTGTTGCACCTTGGCAGGACTCGGCGCCTCACCGGTGGCTCTGCCGGTGACGATGAGACCGTCCGCGCCAGCCCGTTCCAGCAAATCTGCCGCCTGCCGCACTGGGTCCGCCTCGCCGAGCGGCACGGCGTGCTTCACCAGCACGTCGGCAAGCACCATGACTTTCGCGCCAAGCGCGGCCCGCGCGCGCATCACCTCATGGGCCCGACCCTGGATGAGCCCCTGATCGGTCACCATGGCGCCCGCCAGCACATTGACCCGGATGAAGCTGGCTCCCACCACGGCGGCTACCGAAAGGGCAGCCATTGCGTCGTTGCGCAGCACGTTCACCCCCACCGGCAAGCGCGTGGCCCGAACTAGGCGGTCTGTGACCACGGCCATGGCGGCGACGGTCACCTCCGGGACGCGATCCGGGAAGAATGGCACGTCGCCGAAGTTCTCGACGATGCAGCCATCAAATCCGCCTTGAGCGAGCGCCTCCGCATCGCGCAGCGCGGCGTCGATTACCGCGTCAAAGTCACCTGCAAAGCAGGGGCTCCCCGGCAGCGGCTGGAGGTGCACCATTCCAATGAGCGGCTGCTCGACACCAAATGTGGCGCAAAGCCAGCTACTGCTCACGCTGCCCCCCATGCGCACGACGCAGGGCCAGCTCGACAATGCGCTCGCACAACTCCGGGAACTCGATGCCTGCAGCCCGCGCCGCCTTGGGCACCAGGCTTGTACCGGTCATACCGGGCAGCGTATTCATCTCCAGGCAGTACACCTTGCCGTCCTCACCATAGCGCAGGTCCACCCGACCGTAGTCTTGGGTGTAGAGCACCTGGTAGGCCCTTACCGCCATCTCCTGGGCTTCGATGCGGATGTGCTCAGGGATCTGGGCAGGCACTTCGTAGCGGCTCTTGCCATGCGAGTACTTGCATTCATAGTCGTAGAAGCCATGTTCAGGGATGATCTCCACGACGGGCAAGGCCTCACCCGCTAGAAGCGCCACGGTGATCTCGCGGCCGGCGATGAACCGCTCGATTATCACCTCCTGCGAGTAGATGCGCGCCTTGCGCAGCGCCTCGGGCAGCTCCTCCGCCGCGGTGACTCGGCTCACGCCCACCGTGGACCCTTGATTACTCGGTTTGACCACTGCGGGAAAACCGAAACTGGCAGCCACGGCTCTGGCCACGCTTTCCCACTCCGACACTTCCCCGTCGACCAGCAGCCACTCCGGAGTACGAATACCCATGCGTTCGAAGACTCGCTTCGAGGCCACCTTGTTCATTGCCAGCGCGCTTCCCAGCACTCCAGTACCGGTGTAGGGCACGCCTGCCAAGTCAAGCAACCCCTGAATGGTGCCGTCCTCACCAGCGCCGCCATGCAGTCCGTTGAACACCACGTCGATGCGCTGGCGGGCAAGGTAGTCGATACAGCGAATGTAGTGCCGGCCGTAGTCCTTAGGCAGCTGCGCGAGCGACGGTGGCTCGGTGCCAATGCCTACCTGGCTGATTTCGTTTTTCCCCCTCATTGGTCCGTCGCCCAGCGCGGGGTCCACCAGCATCACTTTGTGGCCGAGAGAACGAAGGGCAGCGGCAATCTGAAGCCCCGAGGCCAGCGACACGTCCCGCTCCGGGGAATATCCGCCCAGGAGCACCGCAATCTTCAGTCTGTTAACCAAGTATCCTCTCGATTAGTTTCTGGCACTTTTCCTTGCCCATGAGCGACACCACTTGTGGCAGGGGTGGGCCATCGCTTTCGCCGGTGAGGGCAAGTCGCACCGGCACCCAGAGGTCCTGGCC
>JACIZP010000215.1 GCA_014359355.1 Calditrichota bacterium
CACAAAGCACTATCGCCTCCTCGACCACGCGCGCCTGGGCGGTCCTGAGGGGCTGCTCACCGTCATCGGCGTCAAGTACACCACCGCGCGCGACGTGGCAGAAAAGACCGTGAACCTTGCCGCGAAAAAACTCGGCAAGGCAAAGGAGGGGAGTCGCTCCCGCGCCACGCCCCTTGTCGGCGGGGACATTCCCCGCTTCGCCTCCTTTGTTGAGGACGTACTCGCCCAGGCCCCTGCGGGGCTGAGCCCTGCGTTGCTGCGCCACCTGGCACTGAATTACGGCACCGAGTATGCACGTCTCCTCGCCTATGGGCAGGAAAACGCCGCGCTGCTCTCGCCCCTGCCCGGCTCGCAGGTGCTCGCGGCCGAGATGGTACACGCGGCCAGGGAGGAAATGGCCTGCACCCTTTCGGACGCCGTGCTGCGCCGCACCGAGTTGGGCAGCGCCGAGTACCCGGGCGATGAGGCCGTAGAGCACTGTGCCCGCCTCATGGCGAAGGAGTTAGCCTGGCCGGCACGGCGCCTCAAGAGCGAGGTGGAGGACCTCAGGCGCGCCTACCCGATGCTGCACACGGTCGCTTAGGCTGCGAGGAAACTGCCCACAGCCGAGGGAGGCGCGCCTGCCATGACCGCATGGGGCGCAAAGCGGCGTTTCGAGTGGCTTGAGGCGGGGAATGGCCGATAGCCGCTCCGCGGAAGGTGGCGCCCATCGGAGCCAGCACGGGCTTCTGCGGCTTCCAGTCGCAAGAGTGCGAGCCGGCATCTGCCAGGTGCCACAAGGAGCTTGCTGCACTTAGGGTGGGGAGAAGCGCGTCGCAGCTGCCCGGCGCAGTGAGGCGAGTGACCTGCGATCTCCTCAAGCGATGTACTCCTCCCGGCGGCCCTGCCAAAAACAGCTTGACATTCTAATGTGGATTTGGTAAAATTCCTGCGCCAGTGTTGATGCATCTCATCCCCGCGCACACGAGAACGTATGACGCAGGACATGGGAGCTTCATCCTCCGCTGCTGCCGCCGCTCCGGGTAAGCCCTGGCTTTGCCTTGGGCGGACGCTTCGCAGGCGCGGTCGCCTCTGCCAACCTGATGCGTGGCGGCCAGGCCTGGCACCCAGCGCGGTTCTCCCTCATCCGCTCGCCACTCCACCCGCATCCAGAGCACCAAGAACCAAACGTTTTCCCTGGGCGCTCGGCGCGACAGCACGTGTCCAAACTCGAGAAGGCACGCGGCCACGTGGCCGACTCAGCCTCCGTCTTGAGCCACGGGCTTCGCCAAGGGTGAAACGTCTGCGCGCGTGCCTATGCCCCTTCTTCGGGGAGAGAGGAAGCCAAACTGCCCTGCATCGCCTCGCGCTTTGACAGGCAAAGAACCCGGAGGGAACGGACATGCTAAAGACCTTGGACTGGTTGATCATTGCCGGCTACTTCGCCATAGTTCTGGGCATTGCTTGGTGGGTAATCAGGCAAAGGCTGAACACGTCGACGGAGTACTTTTTGGCCGGCCGGCACTTGGGTTGGTTCATCGTCGGAGCGTCGATCTTCGCCTCGAATATCGGTTCGGAGCACTTGGTCGGGTTAGCTGGCTCCGGCGCCACTGACGGGGTAGCGATGGCCCACTATGAACTCCACGCCTGGTGCTTGTTAGTCCTGGCCTGGGTGATGGTGCCATTCTACATGCGCTCACGGGTCTTCACCATGCCTGAGTTCTTGGAGCGGCGCTACTCGTCCGCGGCACGAACGATCCTCTCGGCGATTTCGCTGATCGCCTACGTCTTAACGAAGATTGCCGTCGGCATCTTCGCCGGGGGCATCGTCTTCAGCGTGCTCCTGCCGGAAGTGCGTTTCATGGGCATGGACAGCTTCTGGGTAGGTTCAATCCTAGTCATCGTCCTGACCGGCATCTACACGGTTCTCGGCGGCTTGCGCGCCGTGGCCTATACCGAAGCGCTGCAAACGATTGTGCTGGTGGTGGGCTCGATTCTCGTCACCCTGTTTGGCCTGCACGCGCTGGGCGGCTGGGAGACATTGCGTGCGGTCGCAGGGTCAGAGATGTTCAATCTCTGGAAACCGCTGGTGCCCCGCGGGCTGGAAGGCACATGGGCCCCCGTGATGGAGAGCAGCCGGATGGCCTGGTACTTCAACGACAACTATCCCTGGCTGGGGATGCTCTTCTGCGCCCCCATCATCGGCCTGTGGTATTGGACCACGGACCAGTACATTGTGCAAAGGGCGTTGGGAGCGCCCAATGAAACGCAGGCTCGTCGCGGCGCCATTTGTGCCGGCTTCTTCAAACTCCTGCCCGTCTTCATTTTCATCATTCCGGGCATGATTGTCTACTCGCTGGCGGTGAGCGGAAGAATTCCGGTCTTACAGGCGCAGTTGATTGGGGCAAATGGGGAGATCGTGCGGGAAAATGCCCAGAAGGCCTTTCCGTTGCTGGTCGCTCACGTGCTGCCCACAGGGGTGAGAGGAATCGTCGTTGCCGGCCTGCTGGCAGCGCTGATGAGCTCGCTGGCCGGCGTGTTCAATGCCTCGGCCACGCTCTTCACCATTGACTTCTACTCCCGTTTCCGGCCGGACGCCAGTCAGAGGCACTTGGTGTGGATTGGGAGAATGGCAACCACCGTCATGGTCATCATCGGCCTGCTGTGGATTCCGGTGATCCGCGGGGGCAAAGGACTGTACGACTACCTGCAGGGGGTGCAGTCCTACCTCGCCCCGCCCATTTTTGTGGTCTTTTTCCTTGGAGTCTTCTGGAAGCGGATGAACGCCAGGGGATGCGTCACTGCCCTCATCACCGGCTTTGCGTTGGGGCTCTTCAGACTGGCAGTGGACACCCCGGTGAAGCTGTTCCACGTGCAGTATGCACCAGGCTCCTTCCTGTGGATTATCAATCACATCTACTTCCAGTACTACAGCCTGTTCATCACCTTGGTGACCGTGGGCGTGATGATTCTGGCAAGTTATACGGCTGCCGAGCCGCCATATGAGAGGCTAACCGGGTTGACCTTCGCCACCACCACCGAGGACCAGCGCCGCGCCTCCCGCGCCAGTTGGTCAAGGGGCGATGTCGTCGCCTCGGTGCTGTTAGTTCTCTTCATCATCATGGCGTACATCTACTTCTCTGGATGAACGGAGAGTTCACCGGCTCGACGCAGGAGGAAAGGGTTGGGCAAGTACACCATAGGCATTGACTTTGGCACGAACTCGTGCCGAGCAGTGATTGCGGATCTCGCCGACGGCAGGGAACTGGCCACCCGGGTCTTTCAGTATCCCTCGGGCACGGCGGGAGTCATCTTGGACCCTACCGATCCCAATGTAGCACGGCAGAATCCCGCAGACTATCTCGTCGGCCTGGAAACGGTAATTCCTGGGGTAATCAGCCTGGCCAAGGACAATGAACCCGGGTTCTCCGCCGACGACATCATCGGCATCGGCATTGACACCACCGGGAGCAGTCCGGTGCCGGTGGACGAGCGCGGCATCCCACTCTGTTTCTACGACGAGTTCCGCAACAATCCTGCCGCAATGGTCTGGCTGTGGAAGGACCACACCAGCTTTGCAGAAGCACAGCGGACAACCGAAGTCGCCCGAGAGATGAGACCCCATTACCTGGCGAAAATAGGCGGCGTCTACTCCTCGGAGTGGTTTTGGAGCAAGCTCTGGCATCTGCAGAAGACGGCGCCGGAAGTCTTTCGGGCGGCGCACAGCTTCGTGGAGATCTGCGACTGGATCCCCGCGGTGCTGGTGGGGGAAACCCGTCCCGCCAAAATCAAGCGGAGCGTCTGTGCAGCTGGACACAAGGCCCTCTTCGATGCCCAATGGGGCGGCCTGCCTGATGAAGAGTTCCTTAGCCGGTTGTCCCCTGAGATAGCCGCCATGCGCCCAAGGCTCTATGAGACTGCCTACTGCGCCGATGAGAGGGTCGGAACTCTGTCGCCTGAATGGGCAGAAAAGCTGGGGCTTTCCAGCGACGTTGTGGTGAGCGTAGGGGCATTCGATGCCCACATGGGGGCAGTGGGCGCCGGCATTGACGTGGGCATCTTGGTGAAGATACTCGGCACCAGCACCTGCGACATCATGGTCTTGCCGAATACCGAGAAACTGGAGGCCATTCCCGGCGTCTGCGGAATTGTCGATGGCTCGGTGATCCCAGGCTATTATGGCATCGAAGCAGGGCAGTCCGCTGTGGGCGACATCTTTCTCTGGTTTGTCAACAATCTCGTCCCTGAGTCATTCGGCAGGACTGCCGATGAAAAGTTCGACCGGCTCGGGCAGGACGCAGCACGACTCAAGCCAGGCGAGAGTGGCCTGCTCGCCTTGGATTGGAACAATGGCAATCGCACAATCCTCGTCGATGTGCGCCTCACCGGCTTATTATTGGGACAAACCCTGCACACGCAGCCCCACGAGGTCTACCGCGCCCTGATCGAGGCCACTGCCTTCGGGGCATTGACCATCATTGACCGCATTCAAAGCTACGGCGTGCCGGTGCGGGAAATCGTCAACTGCGGTGGTCTGGCAACCAAGAATCCGCTTCTCATGCAAATCTATGCGGACGTGACCGGCAGGCCGATGAAGGTCTCGCGAAGCGAGCAGGCGCCAGCACTGGGAGCCGCCATGTTTGCCGCGGTGGCAGCAGGTAAGGAGAGAGGCGGTTACGCCAAGGTCGAGGACGCCAGACAGGCCATGACCGGCACCGACAAAGTGTACACTCCCAACGGGGAAAACCACCGCATCTACCAACAGCTTTATGCGCTCTATCGTCAGTTGCACGACGCCTTCGGCACCCGTGAATGGTCGGGGAAAATGTACAACGTCATGAAAGACCTGCTGGACATCAGGGACAGGGTGAGGAAAGAGAGAGGATGCTCGAAGAGCTAAAGCTCGAGGTCCTCCAAGCCAACCTCGCTCTGCGCGAACATGGGCTGGTGACCCTGACCTGGGGCAATGTCAGCGGCCGCGACCGCGAAGAGAATCTGGTGGTCATCAAACCCAGCGGCATTGATTACAGCCGGTTGTCGCCAGAGGACATGGTGGTCGTCGACCTGGAGGGCAAAGTAGTTGAGGGCAAGTGGCAGCCCTCGTCCGACACGCCGACGCACGTGGCGTTGTATCAGGCCTTCCGCAGAATCGGGGGCATCGCCCACACGCACAGCGACTATGCCACCTCTTTTGCGCAGGCCTGCCGACCCATACCATGCTTAGGAACCACGCACGCAGACCATTTCCACGGGCCAATCCCGGTGACCCGCTTTCTGACTGCGGATGAGGTCGAAGGAGAATACGAACGCGCCACCGGCCTGGCGATTGTCGAGGCCTTTGCCCAACTCGACCCTCTGGAAATGCCTGCCGTGCTTGTGGCGGGCCACGGACCCTTTACCTGGGGAGAGAACCCGATGGAGGCAGTCAACAACAGCCTCGCCTTGGAAAAGGTTGCCCAGATGGCCTTCCACACCCTCTTGCTGAATGCGAAGGTGCAAAACCTACCCAACCACATCTTGAAGAAGCACTTCCAACGCAAACACGGGCCCGAAGCCTACTATGGACAGAGAAAAGTTCATGAGGGGTAAACAGTGAAGGCGTACGACGACTTTGAAGTCTGGTTTGTCACCGGCAGCCAGCACCTCTATGGGGATGAAGTCCTGGAGAAGGTGGCCGAGCACTCCAGAGAGATTGCTGAGTTTCTGGACGCCGTGCCGGCCATCCCCGCCCGCATTGTCTTCAAACCCGTGCTTACGGATCCGGGAAATATCCACGACCTGGCGTTGGCGGCCAACAGCGCCAAGAACTGCCTCGGTCTGATAGTGTGGATGCACACTTTCTCGCCGGGCAAAATGTGGATAGCCGGACTGAAGACGCTGCGCAAGCCATTTGTCCACCTCCACACGCAATACAACCGCGATCTCCCCTGGTCGGAGATCGACATGAACTTTATGAACCTCAACCAGTCGGCGCATGGCGATCGGGAATTTGGCTTCATGTGCACGCGCCTGGGCCTCCGCCGCAAGGTTGTCGTCGGTCACTGGCAGGACGAGACGGTTCACCGGGAGCTCGCCGTCTGGATGCGGGCTGCAGCTGCCTGGCAAGACTGGCAGACAGGAAGGATCGCCCGATTTGGTGACAACATGCGCGAGGTGGCCGTCACCGAAGGCGACAAGGTCGAGGCCCAGATGGAGTTCGGGTACTCGGTCAATGGCTATGGGGTTGGCGACCTGGTGAAGGTCGTGCAAGCTATCTCCGACTCTGAGGTGGATCGCCTTGTTCAGGTTTACGACGAGAAATACGTCGTCGCCAAGGATGCCCAACCTGGGGGGCCAAAGCACCAGGCCGTCAGGGAAGCGGCGCGTATTGAGCTGGGCCTGAAAGAGTTTCTCCGGGAAGGTGGCTTCACCGCGTTTACTACGACCTTCGAGGACCTCCACGGCCTTGCTCAATTGCCGGGTCTCGCCGTGCAGCGGCTCATGGCGGAAGGGTACGGATTTGGCGCAGAGGGCGACTGGAAGACGGCGGCGCTGGTGCGCGCCATGAAGGTCATGGCCGCCGGGCTCGAAGGCGGCACCTCGTTCATGGAGGACTACACCTACCACTTGGCCCCTGTCGGCATGAAAGTGCTCGGAGCGCACATGCTGGAGGTGTGCGCGACGCTCGCGGCTGAGCGCCCCCGCTTAGAGGTTCATCCGCTATCGATCGGCGGCAAGGCCGACCCGGCTCGCTTGGTGTTCGGCGTGCCCGCCGGACCCGCTTTGAACGTCGCGATGATCGACCTCGGCCACCGCTTCCGCATGGTGCTCAACGAAGTCGAAAGTGTTGCGCCAGACGAAGACCTGCCGAGACTGCCGGTAGCCAGAGCGGTCTGGGTCCCGAAGCCCGAACTTCGCGTTGCCGCGCATTGCTGGATCCTGGCGGGCGGGGCGCACCATACGGCATTCACCATGGCGCTCACCGCCGAGCATCTGCGGGATTTTGCCGAAATCGCTGGGGTTGAGCTCGTGGAGATCAACGATTCTACCACCGTTCAAGACTTCAAGAAAGAGCTGCGCTGGAACGCGGCTGCGTACAATGCCTAATTGGAAGCCGCGTTGCAGCCCCCGGTGTCGTTGTGCAAGAGGCCGGGTATGAATCACGGGCGACGGACCCGCGCGGCAGGGTAGGAGCAGCACCTTTGCCTGCCGAACTCCGCGTGGCGCAGTCGGCAAAACCACCCGGTCGTTCCCTCTCTCCTCCAACGCGCCCTCGTGCCATGTCGCAGCTATGCTGATCCGTGGGTGCTCCGCGTGGCCTCCGTCCGCAACGGGTAACCCTCTCCCTTGTTCTCGCCTCCGCAAAGAGAGAAAGCAGTTGCTATTTTTTCGGCGTTTTGCTACCTTCTTTTGGCGCATGGGCGCACGACGGTGAGGACAGCGACAAGACATCAGCGCGAGGCGCAAGGTGAGGAGCCTCTCCCGTGGCGGCGTGTCCGCCGTGGTGGTCACGTACAACAGCGAGCGCTACATCAGCGCCTGCCTTTCTTCCCTCCTGACGGCAGTCGAGGGCCTGAGCGCAGAAGTGTGGGTTATCGACAATGCTTCAGAGGACGGCACCTGGGCCCTCGTCGAGCAATTTGCTGCACGTGCGCCGGTCCCCATCCACCTGTTGCGCAACTCACGCAATCTCGGCTTCACGCGGGCCACAAACCAGGGACTGGCCTCGGCCACCGGGAGGTTCTTGCTGCTCCTCAACCCGGACGTTGAGGTGCCGCGGGGTACGCTTCGTCACTTGATCGCGTTCTTGGAGCACGAGCCCGACGTGGGGCTTGTGGCTCCTCAGCTCCGTTTTCCCGACGGCAGCGTACAACCGTCATGTCGCCGATTTCCAAGGCG
>JACIZP010000216.1 GCA_014359355.1 Calditrichota bacterium
TTCGGCCACCTGACCCCATACACCTGCTCGCGTGGTCTCGCAGGGGAAGTGGCAAACTCACCCCGAGATTTTACGCATATTTCGGCAACTTGTCAAGAAAAATCTCCTGCGCCGTGTGGATCTGCATCGCTCCCAGCGCGATGGGACGTGAGGGCAGGCTCGTTGCCTCAAGGACTCCGCTGACTGCGGGGCCGGCGGCCTTTGCTGCGACAAGCGCCACTGCCTGAATCTGTTGGACGCGACTGAGGCAGGCCAGGCCTTTCACCTTGACGGCCTGCCGGTGAGAAGCGGCTTATGCGTTATGCGTCGCAGCGAAGCTTATCCACTCTTCGATTTGCAGCCTGCGGATGACATGAAGGCCCCGCTGCTGCAGGGCTTGGACGAAGCTACTCTCCTCGCGATCTATGATGCCCGAAAGGAGGAGGACCCCGTCCGGCGCCAGCAGGCGGCGCAGGGCAGGGAGGAGCGGCGTGAGGGCCTGTGCCGTGATGTTCGCCGTGACGAGGTCGAAATCCATTCCGCGGCAGGCGTCAATGCTGCCCGCCCACAGCTGCACGACGCCCGCCACCTTGTTGGTGCGCAGGTTGTCCCGAGCAACAAATACCGCCTGCGGGTCGATGTCGCATGCCCACACCCGTGGCGCCCCGAACTTGGCAGCAGCGATGGCCAGAATCCCACTGCCGGTCCCCACGTCGAGGACGCGCCGCCTCTGCGCGACAAACTCCTCCAGAAGCAGCAGCACGCCGCGCGTAGTGGCATGGTGGCCGCTGCCGAACGCCATCCCCGGGTCCAGTAGGAGCAGAATGCCCTCCGCAGGCGGGGCAACCACCTGCCACGAGGGGCAGATCAGGATGCGTGGCGAAACCTGGACGGGGGTTAGCGAGGCCTGCCACGTCTTGACCCAGTCCTTGGCGTGCACACGACGGATGCGCAGGGCGCCGGGAGGCAGCGGGTACCCGAGGCGCGCCATCTCGCGGCGCAAAAGGCGCGCTACTGGGCGCGGGGGAGAGTCGGCACGAAAGTAGGCGACAATCTCCTCGGCAAGCTCCTGGCAGCCAGAGGTGCCGGCCGCAGCCAAATGGGCGAGCACGATGTCGCGGAGCGGCTCTGGCACCGGCACGTGCAGTTCGTACCACGGGGATTCTTGAACCTGGCGGGCCATGTGCTTAGCGGTAGAGCACACTCAGGACGACGCGCCCGACCTTGCATAGGCTCTCGGCGCTGCACTTGTCCGGGGTGTCCGCGAGAGTGTGCCAATACGGATAGTCGTAGTCGATGATGTCGATGCAGCGGATGCCGGCACGAAGCAGGGGTACATGATCGTCGACCAGCGCGTACTTCGGGCGACGGACGAATTCCGTGACCCCCAGCTCGGCGGCCCGTGTCCAGACAAGGCTTACCACGTCCGGTGCGCTTTCTTGGGAGTGCTGCTCGATGTAGATCTCCAGGTCAGCGTCGCCCACCATGTCCAGCAGGATGCCAAACAGAGGCCGGTAGCGGGGATCCTTGCTCTCCGCAAAGTGGCGCGAGCCGATCGCCCAGGTGCGGTCATCTCCCTCCTGGCCGCAGTCCTCGCCGTCAAAGAGCACGATATCCACCCCATAGCGTGGCTCGTGTGCCTTGAGCAGCCGCGCGACCTCCAGCAACACAGCAACGCCCGAGGCCCCGTCGTTAGCTCCCGGGATCGGGGTGGCACGATTGGCAGGATCGGGGTCATGGTCCGCCCAAGGCCTGGTGTCCCAATGGGCGCACAGCAGCACTCGCTTGGTCTTCTCGCTCCAGAAGTTGGCGATGATGTTGGTCATCACCACCGTGCGCCGTTCCGGGCCAAACGTGTGCTGGAACCTTTGCTGGGTGACCTTGTCCGCGTACTTTTGCAATTCTGCGGTCAGGTAGTCCAGGCAAGCACGGTGGCCAGGCGTGCCCGGCGCGCGGGGCCCAAACGCCACCTGCCGCAACAGATGATCGTAGGCTCTCTTCTCGTCAAACTGCGGGGCCTGTGCGGTGCACGAAATCGGCAGGAGCAGGAGAGAGGCCATGAGCAACAGCAGGAGCATGAAGCTGGTAGTGGCAGGTTTTGCGCAGCGCATCTTCTTCACCAGGGCTCAATTCCCGCGGATGGAGATGTTCACGTCTAAAGCCAGTTCCTGAATGGAACTGTCGCCGATGAGTTTATTCTTCGTCTTTCCCACCTCGAAGGAGACGCCTCCCCGCACGCGATTGCTGAAGGCGTAGGTCAACTTGGGCATAAAGCTCCACTTTTCGGTGCGGGCCGTCTCCTCGAAAATGCCCGCAGCCTTGCTCTTCTCGGTGACGTTCCGGTTCATGTTGAAAGTCACTGACAGGTCGACGTTGTTCTTGAGCACCGCATTCTTGAACGGCCAGATCGGCAGTGGGATGCGGAAGTTGCTGCGCTTGGAATAGTTGGTGGTGAAGGTGATGTCCATGGTCTGGGTGCGCGTCTGGCCTTTGCTCACCCCCATGCTCTCGCTCAAGTTCTGCCCCTTGTTGAAGCGGAACGTGCTGGTCATGCCGTTCTTCCAAGTGATGTTCATGCCGATCAGTGGACGGAAGTTTGCGTCATAATCCTTGCGCGTCTCTTCGCGGATGCCGCGCTCCAAGCTCCAGGTGCTGCGCTTCTGGCCGGTGAAGGCGTGGTCAAGGCTCACCGACTGCGCCATTTTCTTGAAGAAGAGGTACCGCTCGAAGCCGCTCCAGCGCACCGTCCACTCCGGCAGGGGAAGGTCGGCATTTCCTGAGCGGAACCAGTTCTGAGATTCATTGCCGGTAACCGTCGTGGTGCGGTTAACCGTGGAAGACTCCGAGTACTTGACCGTGATGGCTATTTGTCTGCTCGGCTTCAGCCCGCTGCTAAAGTTGAGGCTCTCGGTCTCGGAGCGGGAGCCCCTGTTCGACCCGACGTTCTGTGCCGCCACAGGCAGGCCGCAACTATCCGAAAGGCCGAACTGGAATTGCCAACGCGGCGTCCCGGGCGCCAGGCCATAGAGATTGGTGCTGGTCCGCTTGCTGTAGCTGACGCTTATCGGATCGACCATGCCAAACACCTTGGTCATGGTGTCAAAGAGGTTGAAGCTGCCGCCGCTCTTCTTTGGCTGCTCTGGCTGCGGCTGTTTGGCGCCAGGAGGTTGCCGCGAGGGAGGCGTCCTCCCTGGGACTGGGCGCGTTGGCGGCGCCGAGGGGCGACGAATTGACGTCAGCAACTGGCTCAGGTTCACCGAACCGGACGCGGTCACAGAAGCGTTGGTGGAGGCGCTGCGCCCTAGGTCCCTCTGCTGCTGATTGTAGTTGTAGCGATAGTCAGAGTTGTAGTTGAGGCTATTGCTAAGCCAGGTGAAGATTTTCGGGTTGTATTGCACCTTGAAGTTCTGGCTTACGGCAGTGAGAACTCCCAACTTGCCACGCGACCATTCCTGCCGCGGGACATTGCGCAGGTCGCTGGTGTGGGAACGGCCGTAGTCCAGGCTCAGGTTATCGAAGATGCGCATGCTCGCGTTCGCATCCCGTGTGACGTTAAAGACGCTGTTGTAGGATTCGATGCCGCTGCGCGTCCGCGAGTACATGGTTGAGCGGGTGCCGGAAACCTTCAGGCCGATGGTGGAGGGAGTGTAGTACATCTTGGTCACGCTGAGCTTCTTCAGAACCGGCACCCCGGCAAGCCAGGAGAAGGGCTGGAAGTAGTTGTTGCGGCCAAAGTTCAGGTTGTAGCTCGCCCCACCTGTCTGGTTGCGATTGCGGGAGGTTGCCGTCTGCGAATTGCTCCCTTCATCCGAGCTCTCGCTGTAGTTGGCCGTGATGTTGTCGATGGTGTGCTTGATGAAAAAGTTCCGTGACTTTTCCACGCGCCTGAAGGACACACCGAAGCCGCGTCTGGTGGACAGGGCCTTGATGGCCGAAAGAGTGGAATCGGGTGTGCGGTCGGTGACCTCGATATCGGTGCCCGGCACGTACTTGGGGATGGCAGCGCTCTGTGCATAGTTCAAGTTCACCGGGATGCTTATGCCCAGCGATTGCGGCAGGAGTTTGTCCAGCGCCAGGCTCCCAGTGAAGTTCATTCCCGTGCGATTGTCGCCAGAGCCGAAGCGCGTGTTCACATTGTGAAAGTCGGCGTCTTGTCGGTTCAGCTGAGCTGTTACCCGCGCCAAGTCCGCCAAGGCGAAATCCACGCTGGCCCGATAGGCCACGCCCCGGTCCTTCTTCACGTTAGACAAACGGAGCTCGTTGATCCAGATCTCGCCAGTGAACGGTGTGACGTTGGGTACCTTCGTCCCTTGCTGCTCTGCGAAAGCGAGGTTCTCCACTCCCGCCACCAGGATGCGCACATTGGTCAATGAGGGGCGGCCGACGATGCGCAGGCGCTTGCCATTTGGCAAGTACTTCTCGAAGACAGGTGCGCTCTGCGTGCTCAGCGAGTCAACCTTGTTGGAGGGGTCGAGCTTGATGGCGCTGAGCTCAAGCAGGTCCACCTCGATCTCGTTGCGGCGGTCCCAGCCCGGGTAGACCGGCTCCCTGATCTCGTAGTAGTTCTTGGCATCGGACCCAAAGCGCAGGAAGAAGTGGATGAGGCTCTGGTCAGAACGAATGTGGATGCCATACGGGTCCTTGCCGTAGACGAACATCTTCATCGTCTTGTAGTGGATATAGTCCTCGGGCTGATAGAGGCTCTTCTGGATGATGCCGTTGTACCCTGGCTGCAGCTCGGTTACCTTGAGCACCAGCGACTGCTCGCGGGCAATGACCTGGGTGATGCGGTCGCGCACCCCTTCCACGCCAGGGGGCAGGTTTTCTTTGTACTCCGGGTTGTCGTGGGTGTTGACCACCGTCACCACGACTGTGCTGTCGTTGCGGGCGTCGTACTGCTCGGGGGCGGAGGGCCCGGCCACGCCCTGTTCCTTCCAATCGCTGCCCACCAGCTTCAGCTCGGCGATGCTGATGTACACCGGCTGGTGATTGGGCACGCCGTCCACCCACACCCGCATGTACTCCACAAGGGAAATGTCGGGGTTGCCCACCACGCGACTGGGCTGATCAAGTGGGATGCGGTACTGGCGCCAGCCATGATCCTCGTCCGGGGGAAGCCCTTTGCCGCCCACCATGTACACGGTGTCCGGGCTTGACTTGTCCAAGGAGAAGGTGTACTCGAAGTAATCGTTCCTGAGGTCAACGTCTCCGTTGCGGTTGATGTCCTCGGTGTCCGGATAGCGACCGCCGGTGTCGTTTTCGTTCCCCTCGTAGCCGTTGATTTGGTCATAGTCGGGAACACCCGGCTGGTAGCGAAAGTCGTCATTGCTCCATGGTTCCCCGTAGTCTCGCACGCCGTTGCCATTGATGTCCCAGAAGTCGCCCCCGGCAGCGCGAGCCCGAGGGTCGTTGTTGGCCATGCCGTCCAGACCCACGTCCTCGCCGGGATCGAGTACGCCGTTCCGAATGCCACCCACGGCACGGTCTTCGGTATCGAGGCGACCATTGGGGATGACATCCTCCGATACCTGGCCGAGATCGACGTGCAGGACCCCGACATCGCCCTGTACCCAGATTTCCAGAAACTTGCTCTCGGTCTGGTCGGCGTAGCCGGAGGAGAGGGCGCGCTGAATGCCGGCCCATGACTCGGCGCTGGGCACGCTATCTGCCGGCGAGAAGCGCAAGGTGAGCACATTGACGCGCTGCGGCACATTGGGGTTGACGTCCTTCGTTGGCCAGATGTATTTGATGGGCACCTGATTGTAGGGGTTGTACCAAATCAGGCTTCCCATCTTGGCAAGACTCACCTCGCCGTGCGGCGCGTATTCCTTTTTCTGCAAGGGCACCGAAGCAGGCGTCCATCCACGCCGATCTATGCCGATAATCGTCTCCCGCTTCGACCCCTCGAAATCGTCGATGTAGGCAACCCCGTCGTTGTCCCCGGTCTTTTCGTTGTTGACAGTGTTGGGATTGGGGAGAACCTGCGCCATTTCGGCTTCGATGTTCAGCGTCGAAGGAGCCTGGGTGTTGACAAAGGGCAGGGCGTTCGCGAGGGTCGTCAAGAAGTTGGGCTTGAAACGCAATTGCGTATTCAGGTCCCAGACGAAATTCTGCATGGGCCCACGCCCCACGCGAATCTTCTGCTCCAAGGTGCGCTCGCCCAGATAGAGAGCCGTGCCGCCGATGAAGCTGTCCTGCCAGAGGTCGTATTGCGCGCGCGCGCCTAAGATGGTCTTGCGCTCGATCTGGAACATCTGGTTGCTCTCGTAGGTGATCTCCACGTCCGCCGAGGGTTGCGTAGCGGCCTCGTTGAGGATCACCAATTTGCCGGACCAGTAGTCGATGGTATAGTCCCGGTCCTTTACCAACTTGACCCCGTTCAGGCGCACCTCCTCGGAGCCCTCGATGACGTTCATGCCCAAGTCATAGTCCGGCCTGCGGATCTTTGAGGAGACCTCGATGTAGAACTTGCTCTCCTGCGCGATGTAGGACTGCACCGTGGTGTCATAAATGGCCCGCGTGCGTTTGTCATCGGGCAGCTCGGTCGGACCAAGGGGATCGAAGGGACGCAGGTCCGGGAAGATCAACTCGCCCCGCGCCAAGTTGATGATGTTGGCGTTCATGTCGATGCGGTTGTCGGGATTAGGCGAGCCGGTTTGGTCCACCTTGTCCAGGCCGAACATCTGCAGGTAGGACTTGACCTGGCCGCTCTTGGTAGGCCCCGCCTCTTGCGGGTCTCCTGACGGCGGTTTGTAGTAAATCTTCAGCTCAAAGCCATCTTCCGGGATGTTGCGCGAGCCGAGGTAGTAGACGTTTTTCCATTCCAAAATCCACGTGGGGTGCGCAGGGCGGGAGACGCGCGGTTTGAGCAGGCGCAAAATGATCGGCCTGCCCGATTCCGGCTGGTAGTCGATGTCACCCACGATGCGCCCGGATGAGTCCTCGTAAGCCACCGCCAGCACTTCGCCCTGACCCAGGGGGACCATCATCTGGATGTAGCCAAGGTCGCGCTCCAAGAAGTAGTCGGTGTTCTTTTCCAAACGTCGGAAGTAGCCGGTCTCGATGAGCTGCGTGTTGGTGGTGTCGATCTCGAAGGTGAAATTGGTGGTGTCGATATCCATGCCGGCAAAGCCGCGGATGGAGTCGGAGTAGCGGGTCTCGTATCCCGGCTCGGACTTGTAGAGCTCCAGACGTTTAATGGAGCGCGGCGGGTAGAAGCGGTGCCGCCCCTGCTCGTCGACGTCGGGGAATTGGCGGTAGTAGTACTCGTCCAGGAAGAAGTAGGTGCCGCGGCGGTAGCTATAGTCCTCGATGCGCTGCTTCTCGCCTTTGGCGCCGCCGCTCAGCGAGATCTTGTTGCCCTGTCCTTTCTCCTGGCTGGCGATGGTGGTCAACTTCAGGCGGCCGACCTCCATGTCGGCGCGCACGCCAAAGAGGCCGGTGTTTTTGCCGCTGAAAGTGACGAACTGTGTGGCGGGCAGCGACAGGCTGATGTTACCGGCATCGATGCTCTTGACGATCTCGTCATCAAAGCCCTGGTAGCGGAGGGAAATGGCGTTGTCGAAATCGAAGGCGCGCTCGCTGTCCTGGTCCACGAGGACCTTCACCTTTTCGCCGATGTGGCCGCTCACATTGAAGCGCTGCGTTTGCTCCATTTTGAAGTTATAGTCGGAGCCGCGGTTGAGCGCCGTCTTGACCTCGCTGCGCTTCTCGTGGCGGAAGCCGCCCTTGATGGAGATATCGCCAGTGACGTCCAGGCCGACGCGCCCACCGCCAAAGATGCGCTGGAACGCCTGGCTCTTAATTTCCACCGGGATGTCGATGACGATTGCGCCTGCCCCAGTGCGGCCTCCTGGCCCTTGCATGGTGGGCCCCTGCACCACGCGCTCCTGCCACAGCCTGTCCCGCTCATTGCGTGCGCGCAGTTGCACGTACTCACTCAACGTGAGGTAGGCGGGCAGGGTAAACGGGTAACCCAAAAGCTCTTCGGAAATGGCGATGTTCGTGCCAGTGGAGTCGATGCGCACCTGGCGCTTCAGTGAGGGCAGATTGACTTTAAGCAAGCCAGACGGCACAGTGTCCAAGGAAAGACCTACAGGCCTGTTGCTCTCCTTGAGCAGGGCAACGCGCGGATCAATGTGCGAGTAGAAGTGGAGCCTGATAGGGGAGGGGTCGTTATCGGCAAGCGCGGTGCTGCCAAGGCAGACCACGGCGGTGCACGCCACAAAGAGCGTACTCCAGACCCCCACGCGGCCGCTTTGATGTTGGTAGTAGAGGCTCACGCGCAACGAACCAAGAAGTGGAAACCTGGCAAGCCACTCGTGGCAGCGGTTCAGAGAAGCCTGCATGCCTGCGTTTTAGAACCACGTAACAAATGGCTCGGCGACGCCTCCCGACTCTTGGTCCATTGCGGAGAATTGTGTCTTAAGCTTTTTTCCACTGTAAAGTTAGCGAAAATGAGGGAAAAAATCAAGGGGAAAGTGGGGTGGCGTGGAGGTCAGG
>JACIZP010000217.1 GCA_014359355.1 Calditrichota bacterium
GGATGCTGCCCCTGCGGGTGAGCAGCCGTGCCTCAAGCACGGCAGTGGCGATGAACGGCTTCCCTGTGGAGGTCATGCCGACGAGTGGTCTTCTG
Organism: Calditrichota bacterium; assembly: GCA_014359355.1. Classification (NCBI taxonomy): domain Bacteria; kingdom Pseudomonadati; phylum Calditrichota; species Calditrichota bacterium. The sequence goes on from JACIZP010000217.1 coordinate 96, forward strand.
GCAGCACTGCGCACCACCTGACCATCGATGACGTGTGGCCCGATGGAAACCCCTGAACCGAAGAAAAAGTCTCCGTTCACGCCGGCAAGGGCGCCCGGGCCTGCCTGCCTGAGGAGCGTTGTCAGCGGCGCGCGCGCCGCCATCTGGCCACCCGCCTTGACGCTCGCAAGCTCTACCCCACCGCCCATTTGCACCTCAAGCACGTTGATGACCGCTTCAGGCGCGGAAAGCCGGTACTGCTTGTGGCGCACTTCGGGTGCAACCTGCACTACCCTGACCGGGGCGGGGACAGTACCCCCTGCGGCGCCCGCTGCGGCCACCACCAACCAACCCAGAACATGCACCCACCGTCGCATAAGACCTCACCTGTTTCCTGGCAATGTGCTCCTGCAAAGATATGAAATCCGCGCCGAAAAACAACCGGTTTTCTTGTGGTTTTGCCACCTGATCGAGGGGCGCTGCCGGCTCCCGAGAGAGAAGAAAAAGGTTGAATTTCTCGCTCTATTTGGCTATTTTAGCAAACGATGCGGAACCGTAGGCGCACTCATCGACCCCGTGGTCTCTGCCTCGTGGCCCTGCTGTTCATAGGGGGGTGCGCGCGGCAGGGTTTTCCGCCAGGTGGTCCGGAGGACAAGACTCCCCCGGAAGTTGTAGCCACTTGGCCGACGGCCAATGCCGTGCACGTCTCGCCCACCGTGCAGGTGGCGCTCACCTTCAGCGAAAAGATGCAGAGGCAGTCGGTGGAGCAAGCGCTGTTCATTGTGCCCAGACCGGCGGGCACTACCTCGCTTCGCTGGCGCGGCCGCACCCTGCTCATCTCCTTTTCCGAACCGTTGCGGCTCGGTCGCACCTATGTGGTGACCGTGGGCACCGACGCGCGCGACCTGCGCAATAATCGACTCGCTCAGGCCTTCTCTCTGGCCTTCTCCACGGGGGGCTCATTGGACAGTTGTGCCGTGAGCGGTCGTGTGTTTGGCACAGGGCAACTGGCCGGTACGGCCGTCTGGGCGTTCGACCTGTCCGCGGGCGCCAGCTCGGATCCGTCCACGAGGCTCCCGGACTATGTGACGCAGTGCGGCGCCACCGGCGAGTACCTGCTGCGGTCCATGGCACCGGGCGCCTACCGGCTTTTCGCGGTGCTGGACCGCGATGGCAACCAGCGCTATGACGCCGAGTACGATGCCTTGGGCGTGCCCGCCGGCGAGGTAGTGCTGAGCACGGAGAGCCCCGTGTTCCGGGGCTGCGACTTCCGCCTGGCGGTACGGGATACCACTCCCCCGCGCCTCGAGTCAGCGACTGCCTCGGACGCACGGCACGTGCACCTGCGGTTCAGCGAGCCGATGCAAAGCTGGCCGCTCACCGCGCCGGCCAACTACCTGGTTTTGCCGCAGGATGGTGGCGACACGCTGCAGGTGGTGGCCGCCTATGTGGACGCGGAGCGGCCCAGCTTTGTGCATCTTGCAACTTCCCAGCAAAGGCCGGTGCGCTACCGCCTCACCGTGCGCAGCGCCTGCGATGCCAATGACCTCTGCCTGCACGAAGCCGCCGCTGAATTTGCGGGAAGCGCGCTTGCCGACACCGTACGGCCTGCGCTGGTAAAGTCAGTGCCCCAAGACAGCGCCCGCGCCGTGCCATGCACCGTGACTTTGTCCTTCGCTTTCAGCGAAGCCATGGACACCGCCTCTGTGGGCAAGGCGTTGACGCCCACAGACAGCGCCGGCGCGCCTATACCGGGGCGGCTACAATGGCCTTCCGCCGCGCAGTGTGAGTTTGCGCCACGCTGTCCCCTGGCCGGACGCTCACGGTACCAGGTGATAATCCTCGGCGAGCTGGCCCGCGACCTTACTGGGCTCTCACTCCGCGCGGACACCGTGCGCATCACCTTCTGGACAATGAACTGCGATACGCTTTCCTCCATTGCCGGCACGGTGCGGGACGAAGATCCCACTGCAACCGGACCGGTCGTCATCCGCGCCAGCCAGGTGCGGCCCAAGGGAGCGAGCCGCGAAGTGGTGCTCCCCGGACCGGGTCCTTACGAAATCTCCGATCTGCTGCCAGGGGTCTACCTGCTGGAGGCCTACCGTGACGAGGACGCCAACGGGCGTTACTCGACGGGTTCTGCCTTACCATTCGTGCCGGCGGAACGCTTTGTCGTTCTTTCCGACTCTGTCCAAGTGCGCTCCCGCTGGCCTAATGTGGGCAACGACATTGTGTTGCCGCGCTGGGGCAGAGGAAGAAATTCCCAATAAGAGAGGTGAAATGCAGCCGACGATCCCATTTTCTTTTCGCCATGACCTGTTGTATTGTGAAGGGGTAAGTGTTGCGACGCTTGCCGAGACCTATGGTACGCCGCTCTACGTGTACAGCAAGAACGGCATGCTCGGCGCGTACAAAGCCATAGATGGAGCCTTCGCGGGCATAGCGCACACTGTATGCTATGCCCTGAAGGCGAACGCCAATCCCCATCTGTTGCGGCTGTTGGCTGCAGCGGGCGCAGGTGCAGATGTCGTCTCCGGTGGGGAGCTCCGCCTTGCAGAGCAAACAGGATTCGCCGCGAAGAGGACGGTCTTTGCGGGCGTCGGCAAGACCGATGCGGAAATCAAACAGGCAATCGAGCTCGGAATCGCGGCGCTGAACATCGAATCGCGGCAGGAGTTGGAGGTGACTGCCGCACTCGCCGCAGGCTTGGGCAAGAAGGCGCCCATTGCCATCCGCATCAACCCCGACGTGGACATCGAGGGGCACCCCTACCTGACCACCGGCCGGACGATCAATAAGTTTGGCATCCCTCTGGACGACGCGCGTGACTGCTGCCTTTGGGCAGCACGGCAGCCGAGCTTGGAACTGGTGGGCGTGCACGCGCACGTGGGCTCGATGATCAAGAAGACGCTCCCCTTCCGCAAGAACGCCGAGGCATTGGCCAACTTCGTCAGTGAGCTGAGAAGCGTGGGCATCGAACTGCAGCATATCGACATTGGCGGGGGAATTGGCGTGGACTATACGCGCGTGCTCGCCGAGCATGGCGCCCCACTCTACATCGATCCAGAGGAATTGGCGAGGGAGGTCGTGCCGATCGTCAAGGGGACGGGCTGCGAGCTTTTCCTTGAGCCGGGGAGGGCCATTGTGGGCCCGAACGGCATCCTGGTGACGCAGGTGGTCTTCACCAAGGAAAGCCGCGGCAAGCGCTTCGTGGTCGTGGATGCGGCGATGAACGACCTGATCCGTCCGGCGCTCTATGGGGCACACCACGAGGTGCTGAAGGTCCTTCGCAGCGATGGCGAGCCTGCCACGGCCGATGTAGTGGGCCCAGTGTGCGAATCCGGGGACTTTTTTGCCAAGGACCGGCTGATGCCGCCAGTGCAACGTGGCGACCTTTTGGCCATTATGACCGCCGGCGCCTACGGCTACGTTTTGGCGAGCACCTACAACCAGCGGATGAAGCCTGCCGAGGTCCTGGTGGACGGCACCTCGCACCAGCTCATCCGGGAGAGAAGCTGGTGAGACCGCCCCAGAGACGAACTGGGGCCGCTCGCGGCTGGGACGAGACGTGCAGCACGGCCGCGGGCCGCTTGTCCGAGGTGGAGAGCCTCCGACGCGCACGCAACTCCTCCCGCTGCCCAAGAGGGTAGAGCGCAATGCGCCTGCGTTTCGTAAAGATCTCGGCCACGGGTAACGATTTCGCCGTGTTCGACAACCGGCAAGGGTACTTGGACCCGGGACGTCACAGGGCATGGCTTAGTTGGTTGTGCCAGCGCCGCATTGCCGTGGGCGCCGATGGGGTGATCTTGGTGCAGGCCAGCGAGGCGGCGGATTTTGCTTACGTGCACATCAATGCCGACGGCAGCATTGCCGAGATGTGCGGCAACGGCTCGAGGGCGGTGGCCTTCTTTGCCCATCAGGAGGGGATCGCCAGCTCCCCCATGCGCTTTGAGATTGGCGGCCGCATCTACACGGCATGGGTCGAAGGAAGGTCGGTGACGACCCAGTTCGTGCAGCCTTTTCCGCCGCGCCTTGAACTGGGAGTCGCCAGTGAGCCGTTCCTGCGCGAAGGAGGGTTCGTCGACACGGGTGTCCCGCACTATGTGCTCTTTGTCGAGTCCGTGGAAGGCATCGACGTAGTCGGCCTCGGCCGCACGTACCGGCA
>JACIZP010000218.1 GCA_014359355.1 Calditrichota bacterium
TTTGGCTCCATCGTCAAGTCCTTTGTCGAGGATATTCTCATGCCACCCATCGGTCTACTCCTCGGCAAAGTGGACTTTACCAACCTGTACATTGTCCTTCGCCAAGGGACCACTGCCAAGCCTTATGCCAGCCTTGCGGCGGCAAAACAGGCCGGGGCAGTCACCTTCAACTACGGCCTTTTCATTACCACCTTGATCAACTTCTTGATAATCGGGTTTGCGCTCTTCCTGGTGGTGAAAGGGGTGAACGCCTTGCGGGCAAAAGAAGAGGCGCCTCCAGCGGCACCGACAACCAAGGAGTGCCCGGAATGCCTGTCGGTGATTCCCCTCAAGGCAACGCGTTGTGCGCACTGTGGCATCGTGCTCAAGTGAGGAGCCGTGGCAGATCTCAGAGCGTGTGGCGCCCAGGCCTCGGCACTATGCGGCGCTCTCAAACTCACCAAGGCACATCACCCGACTTGCCATATGGCTTCGTACCCCATCGCCAGGACTTCCCGCACGACCGGGATGTTGGGCAGCCTGACGGGCCGCAGGCCGAAACGGGTGCGGTAGATAGGGCGCACCAGGAAAAGATCTCTCCTCACCAGCCGGAAACCGCATGTCCCGCACAGCCGCTCGAAGTGAGCTATGGTCAGCCCCTGCCGGCGATTTGTCAGGATGTTGTTGACCTGATAGTCTGCCTCATGCACGAGTGTCCCTAGACCGTGGACCACCGGCGCGGGCAGCAAATGAACAAAAGGGCAGAAACGGAGCACAGAGCGCCCCACTTGCTGGTGGCCGGCAAAGGCGGAGTATTTTGGGGGAAAGGAGACAAAGAGGTACCCCCCGACCTTGAGCAGCGCACGGATATTCTCCATTGCTCTTGCTCGCTCGGCGACGTGTTCGATCACGTCCCGCATCACCACCAGGTCGAAACCGGTGCCCACCACCTGGCCGCAGCGTGGATCGGTGATGTCGCCTACGTACACGGGGAGGTCCGGATTCTTGCGCTGGGCAATGGCTACGCGCGTCGGCGAAAGTTCCAGCCCCACTGCCTCTATCCCCTGCTCGTGGAGCACATCGAGGAGCCCTGCCTCGGCACAACCGACTTCCAAGACCCGCATGTCGGAGAAACCAGGGAGGTGCTGGCGAAAGTAGGGGACAAGATAGGACCTGGCGAACGCCTGCTGCTCCTGAAAGTGCTTTTCCGCCATTCGTGCCCCTTTGCCCGCTGCTATCTCACCGGGTAGAGATAGTTTTCTGCCACCTTGATGCGCGTCACCGCGCCAGTGCGGTCGACCTCGAACACCACCGTCTCTCCGTCACTGCTGCGCCTGAATCTGCCCTTCCCCACTGGTTCGAGTTCCACCAAAGCCTCTGCAGGATCGTCTTCCGGCGGATAGCTGAACCCATACAGGTAGAGCCGCCCGTCGAGAATGAGAACATCGGTGCGCCAGTGGGTGGGGTCCTGGTAACTGCCCACAAAACGCACCCAAGTGGAGTCGAAAGCTGGTTGGGCCGGAGCTTCCTCGGCCGCAAGGGCAGGTGCCACGAGTTCGAGCGCCTTGGTCGCAATAGCGCCAGGGTTAAAGTCTTCGGCGTTGATGAAGACAATCGCCGCCAACCTTTCTTCCGGGGAGAAAAGTACCTGCGAGCGGAATCCTGCCACCCAGCCGCCGTGGCCGACCAGCGTCCTCGAGCCAGCACGCCGCACGCTGAAACCGAGCCCATAGCCGCTCTGCCAATCGGGGCGCAGCCAGTGCACACGGTGCATTTCCCGGAGCGTGCTCCCTTTGACCACTGCAGAGGGCGACAGGTCATCGTACCGGAACTGCAAGGAACAGAAACGAGCCATGTCCTCGATGTTGGTGGCAATGTTTGCCGCCGCCGTGAGCCCGCGGGAGTCGGTGAATGGGGCCACCTCCCGTTGGCGTCCTTCGATGTAGCGCAGGTAGCCGGTGGCCAAACCCGGGGTGGTGGTCGTCACCTCCACGCGCGTGGCGGCCATCCCCAACGGGCGCAGGATGTGTTCCTCCACGTACTGAGCGTAGCTGGTCCCGCTTGCCGCTGCAACCACCTCACCGAGTAGCGCCATACCCAGATTCGAATACTTCCAGCGCGTGTCCGGCTGGTAGACCATCTCCTGGCTGGGCAAGGCAGCAATGAGCTGCTCCCTTGTCGGAAAGACGTGGTCGGTCCAATATGGGAACGCGGCCTCGCGAGGAAGCCCCGAAGTGTGGGTCAAGAGCTGGCGGATGGTCACAGGTGGCCATCCTGGCTGCTGGCCCTGAACGGTGAACCACGGCAGATACTTGTGCACCGGGTCATCTAAGGCGAGTTTCCCTGCGTCGCGGAGTTGCATGATTGCCGTGGCGGTGAACAACTTGGTGATGGAGGCAACGCGGAACAGCGTGCGCGGTGTAACCGGCGTCTTCGTGCTGAGATCCGCGTAGCCGAAACCCTTGGCGTACATCAACTCCTGGTCGTGCACAATTCCCACCGCCACGCCGGGCAGGTGGTAGTACTCGATGAGTTCCTCAACCCATTTCTCCAGCAGACTGAGCTTGGCATCAACGCTCCCCTTCTTTGCTGTCTGCGGGAAGGCGGTTGCGGCACAGAGCAGTGCGAGGAGGATGAGTCTCTTCATGCTTGGCCTCCTTGGTTCCCAAGTTTTCATCGCTCGCGTGCGAGGGGGACCACCACTCGCGCTGTCACAGGGAAATGGTCCGAGGGGTACCGGCCGTGGGCGCTGGTGTGATCGATGTGCGCATCCTTGACATTGACACCCGGGGCTGCAAAGATGTAGTCGATCTTCGCACCGCTGCGGTCGCCGGTAAAGGCGTGATAGGTGCCAATGGCCGAAGTGTCGGCGTGGATGGCACGATAGGTATCGACCAAAGGAAACGGGTTGCTCACTTGGCCCCCTTCGTCAGTCGCAAGCTTCGCGCTGCCCTTTAGGAATGCCACTACCGGATTGTGCGGGCCGGCATTGAGGTCGCCCAACACGAACACCGGTGCGGTGGGGCTATGCATGCTGATTCTCTCCGCGAGAAGCTGCACACTCCGCTCGCGCGATCGCTGCGACACATGGTCGAGGTGGACGTTGAAGACTGAGAAGGCCATGCATGTTCTCCGGTGGCGCAGGCGCGCCCAGGTACAGATGCGCGGAATCTGGTTGCCCCAGCTCATGGAGCCAGGCACTTCCGGCGTGTCAGAAAACCAGAAGGTTCCGCTTTCTTCCACCGCGAGGCGGTCCTTCCTGTAGAGGAGCGCTGCAAATTCGCCCGCTTCCGCCCCATCGTCGCGGCCAACGCCCACACACGCGTAGTGCGGCAGAGCCTGGCAGATCTCCTGGAGTTGGAAATGCAACGCCTCCTGCAGCCCGACCACATCGGCGCCATTCTGCTGCAGTAGCTGCACAACCAAATGGCGCCGCTGCGGCCAACTGTTAGGCCCATCGTCGGCGGTACCATGGCGAATGTTGAACGTCATCAAGCCCAGCTCCAGCCCTTCCAGGTCTCGCCCAAGGCCCAACAGGCCACACCCAACGCAGCTCAACGTAAGGGCGATGGCGAGGGCTCCCGGCAGCGTCAGTCCGCGAACTTGAGAACCACGGGGCAGCATAAGGGCACGCTCCTTTGGTCTGTGTGCCTGCCTCTGCCTCGGCACTCACAGCGAGGCAACGTACTCCTGCAGACGGAGCACCTTTGTCGGCTCCGCCTCGTAGGGAAGCACCCCCGTGCCAATGCACGCCCGCGGATGCTGTATGGCCAGTTGCGCGACGCGGTCAGCTTCCCGGAAGATCGCCGCCTCATCTCCGTGCACCAGGACCCAAGGGTCCATGTTGATCCGCACGGTCACGTCCGGGTAGGATTGGGCGACGTTCATGAAAGCCTGTTGCTCGGTCTCCGAGGGACAGATGACGTAGCCTGCACCAGTGCGGAAGAGCATGTCAGCCACCGGGGCGGTGTCCCCGCCCACAATGCACGCTGCTGGCCGACCGAGGAGCTCCGACGCGGCCTTGACCAGGAGGGCAAGCGCAGGAAACTCCACCTCCTCAAACAGGCGCGGCGAAAGGAGCGGCGGCGTGGCTGCCGACTCGAAGATGGTTACCCCAAGGCCGCACGCCTGCGCAGCCGCGCAAAACGCACGCTGTCCCTCCACCAGATGCAGGAGCGCCTGCTTCACCACTTCTGGATCGTTGAGGAGTTCGCAAAGCAGCGTTTCAAAGCCCGCCAGGTTGCTGGCTAAGGAAAAGGGCCCGCTGACCGGGATGTTCACGGTGGCCTCGGGCAGCGCCTGGCGCAAGCGTTGGCCAACCTCCAGCACCATGGGGATGCGGCCGGCGCGTGAAGGGTCCAGCGCAGGCAAGTCGAGGATTTCTCCCACTGCATTGCACGGATGGCTGGTGACTGCGGGCACTCCTTGCCCATCCGGTTGCCCGACCACTGCGCCGTAGGCTTCCGGCTCCAGGTTGTAGACGTCAATTCCCACCACTACCGGCTTGTGCCTATAGAGGCGGAAGGCAGCGGCATGGGCCTGAAACATCAACTCGCCGCTGCGGGAGGTCTCCCAGGGGGTTCTACCGATGAGCCGCGCGGCATGCTCGTACACGGCTGGGGCAAAATCCATGGCGCACCCTTCGCCTTCTGCTATCGACCGGACAGGAGGGCGGCTTGCAGCGAGTTGGCGATGGCATCCAACTCCGTGCGTGCCGCCAGCCGGCCATAGTCCGGACCGAAGCGCAAGCCAAACCCATCCCCCCGGTACCTGGGAAGGACGTGCAGATGCACGTGAAAGACCTCTTGACCCGCAGCCTGCCCATCGGCCAGGTGCAGATTGACTCCCTCGCACCGCAAGCCACTGACGCGCAGGGCGCGCGCCACCTTCTGCGCCACGCGAAACATCTGCGCACCGATTTCCGGATCGAGGTCGGACAGGCCCGAGGCGTGTTCGACCGGAACGACCAGCACGTGCCCCGGGTTCACCGGCCGGATGTCCATGAACGCCCAGCACTGCTCGTCCCGATGCACCACGCTGGCCGGTCTGCTGCCAGCCACAATCTCACAAAACACGCATTCCGCCATCTCTGTACCTTTCCATGCCGTAACTTATTCCTGAATCCACACCTTTCGCAGCCCAGGCACAAACAGGGGCTCCTCGCTCGTGCCGAGGCTCAGCCGCCATGGGCCGCCGCCAATCCGGCACGCAAGAAAGCCAACCCCGCTGCGCCAGAAGTAACCGCGCCCTTTGACCTTTCTCACCGTGGCGGCACGTAGTCGAAAGGCAACTGCTCAGCCAGCCTATCGTGCGACCAACGCCCATAGCGCACCAAGTCAGCGGGTTCCGGCGCATACCCCGCCAGGTTCACCAGCACAGTGTCGCGCGCCAACTTGATGAGCGACACTTGGTAGCTCCCCTGGGTGAACTCGTCCGGCTCTAAGATGTAGACGACCTTGAGAAATCCAGGAAAGTGCAGTCTCAACGTGAACGGGTCCTCTGCCGGCGAAAAGAGCTGCATCTGCTTCGACCTGCTGTCATAGCTGCTCTGCCGATAACTGTAGAGTTTTGGCGTGCGCCACACCGAGAAACCTTCCTCCTTGGTGGTGCCATTGACGAGTGCGTTGAGGAAATGGCGAAAAGAACCGCGGTAGGCGCGCAGACGATTCTGCTCCCAGGCCCGCTCCTCCTCGGGGTCAGCTGGTTCCAGCTGGGTGAACTGTGCCTTTGTCTGATAGTGGGAGGCGTCACCACGCACGGAGAATGAGATGAGCACGGCATGAATTCGGTAACCCAACCCACGGTTGATGATCTCCAAAGGAGCGCTGGCTGAGGCCTGTAGCACCTTGCCCTGCTGATCTCTGGTGAATCCCAGCACCTCTGGGTTGAGGATCTTGCTCTGCCGCGCATTGGCGCTTGTTCCCAAGAAGGCGTGGCAAAAACGCTCCAGGTCTTCGCGCCACTGGCCCAAATCTTCGGCGCGCACCTCTATGGCCGGCACCTCGACAACCGTCGGCTCCAGGTCAAAGTCCACAACCCGACCGTCGTCCTGAGGCATGCGCAACAAGACGGATTCTGCCCGGTACCCGATGCGCGAGGCAACAAGCTCGAACTGGCCCTCAGGTATCCCCCGGATGTGGAAGGAGCCAGTGCTATCGCTGGCGGCCCCAATGGTGCTCTGGGCTATGAAGACGTTCACCAAAGGGAGCGGCTGGCCAGTGGAAGCATCTTTGACTTTGCCTGAAACGACAAAGCGACCAGCGTGGCTCGGAGGTTGCCCGCCGAAGACCAGCAATGGCACGAACACCACCAGCACACCTGCCCCCAGGGCTGGCAGCCACGAGCACAGGGGGTGGCGACGTGGCATCAGCCTGCATCTTCGCCGAGAGTCCGTCGTGCGAGACAACCCGCTCACTTTTCCTCCGGCAGGTAGTCGAAAGGGAGCGCTTCGGCCATGCGGTCCCGCGCCCAGCGCCCGTAGCGCACCAACACACCCTCTTCACCCGTGTACCCCGGCTCGTAGACGATCACCGTATCGGTGAGAGCCTCCAAACAGGAGGTTTGCGCCGGAGAGAAAGAAAACTCGTCCGACTCTTTGTAGTAGACGACCTGAAGATATTTGCCAAAGTGCAGCTTGGTCTCCCCCGGAAAATCACCTGGGGAGAAGAGCTTCTGCAAGGCCTCTTTGCCAAGGTAGACAAAGTACGCCTTCTCAGATGGCGAGCGCACCGCTCCGGCGGCAAAGCCCTCCTCGCTGAGCCGCAGCCTCACCAGGGCCTGATAGAAATGCCGAAAAGAGCCGCGATAGGCCTCCAGCCGCCTCTTTGCCCACTCTTTGCGCTCTTCCTGGCTGCGCGGCTGCAGCTCTTCGAACATCGGCTTGACCACGTACTCACACCTGCCATGGCCAAAGGTGAAGCGGAGGAGCACCGTCGTGATCCGGTAACCGAGGGCTTCGTTCACAATCTCCAAGGCCTCGCTCGCCGTGGCCGTCAACACGCCAGACTCTCTATTTTGCGCAAAATCCAGGTACTCTGGGTTGATGATGCGGCAGCGCTGCGCATTGGCTGTCTGGCCAAGAAATTCGCGGATGAAGATGTTGAGGTTGCGCTCCCAGTCCTTGGCGCGCGGCGCCTCTACTTCCACCGCGGGCAACTGCAGCACGCGTGGCTCGAGGCGAAAGTTGAGCTCCATCGTGCTTGGTGCGGCAAACCGCAGCGGCACCGTCTGCACCTTGTACCCCATCATCGACACCACCAGCTCGTGACTGCCTATGGGAACAGTGCTGATTCGATAGAAGCCCTCCCGGTCCGTGGTGGTGCCAATCATGGTGTTGGCCAAAAAAACGTTGACGAGCATGAGCGGCTGGCCAGACTGGGCATCGACCACCCGACCATACACGGTACACTTGCCCTCCGGCACCCCTCCCTGCCCGACTGCCGCGACGGAGCACCAGAGACCAGCGAGGAGCCAGCCCAAGAGCGGGCCCAGCAAACGAAATGTGAGCCCGTAGGGCCAAACGCTTCTTTCTTTCCGCCCCATGGACGACCGCGGAAACGAGCCTATGGCAGAGCTCGCGCTGGTGCACGCGACGAGGCCCCGGCCGGCGGCGTCTTCTCTTGCGCCTCGACCAGAAGGCCTACGGCGCAGTCCTCCTCGGCATTCATGAGCACCTGCAGCAGCTTACCACCACTGGCCTGCGCCACGTCGATCACGCGCACCACCTGGGCCAGCCACGCGTACTCCGGAAGGAGGACAGGCAGCTGGTTCTCGGCGTGGAGAAAGAACTCCTCGTTAAACACTACGCCATCGTCGTCCGGATAGAGAGGCAGGTAGCGAATGGACGACTCCACCAGGTCCTGGAAAAAGTGGGTGCCAAAGGAGAGCTCAGGCACATAGTTGCCCTTTCGTCGGGCAATCTCGATGAGCATGGCTGCGCAGTTGATATCCGAGTAGGTGACGCTCACACCCAACTTAATGTCACCCCTGCTGCCCCACCGCCCTGGTCCCATGAGGATGAAACGTCGCTTGGGGAGGCGCTTGTTCAGCAAACCGACCACCCGTCCTACCTGCAGGAGCTGCCCGTGGTCAGCGAGCGCGTCATAGGCATTGGGGTCCACATACACGATGTGCGAGATGGCCGGCACTGTTCCATCGGAGACGTAGCGGTTAGCCGTGAAGAGCAATCGCTCCTTGGGAATGTCTCGCGGGATCGCCGAAGGAGCTGCACCGCGGGACCGGCTTTGCGGCCGACACTGCAACAGATAGAGGTCGCGCCCGTCATGGGCGAATTCAATGTCCACCGGCATGCCGAAGGCCTCCCGCAGCACTGCTAACATCGTCCTGATCTGCGCAACAAAGTCGGTGCGCAAGAGCCCCTCAAAGGTCACTACAATGTCAGCGGTGCCCAGGTCGACGTTGTACAGCGAAGTCGGATGGTGCAACATCTGCCCATCGTACAGGGAAATGAGCCACTCCAGCCCGGGGATCTCCCCACCGTGGCGCCGCACCAACTCGCGAAAGTCCACGGTCTGGAAGGTATTGGTGCGCAGGTTGATGAGATCAACCCGCTTGGTGGAATAGCGAACGATCTCATCAGGCGTGGTGTTGACGCGCAGTTGCGGTTGCCCTGGGGCGATCAGGGTCGGGTAGTCGTCGGCGATGCGGTCCACCGCCCTTGTGCCAAGTCCCGGCACCATTCTGATGACCCCATCTTCGCGCCGAATACGCGGGGACCAGCAGAATTCGTTCTGACTGAACGCCACCCCGGCAAACGTGGGCAAGAAGTAGTCGCCCACCCTGTTGCCCACCACCTCCTGAATCATGATCCCCATCTCTTCGTAGAAATCCAGCAGGCCATGCTCGATGCGGTATTCGATGGGGTCCGGGGCAAAAGTGGAAGCATACACTTCCGCAATCGCATCCATCAGCGCCTCGAGGCGCGCCTGCTTGCTGCCCTGATTGGCTAAGAAGAGACTCTTGTACTTGCCCGAAAACACTGCACCGGCGCGATCCTCCAGCAGACTGGAACTGCGCACCACGATGGGCCGCTCACCAAGATCCTCCAGCACTGCGCTCAACCCATTGACGATGCGCGGCGGGAAGTGGGAATGCTTGAAGATCTGAATCAGATTGGGGTACTCGAATCGGATCTCCTCAAGATCCTTGTACTTCTGCTCATGGACATCTTCCAGGCCGTTGTAGTTGAGAAAGTGCGTGAGGCTGTCCGAGGTGATGTACCAGGTCTTGGGCGTGCGCACGTCTCGCAGGAGCGGATACCTGTCCTCAAGGCGGCGAATGACGCGCTCGGCCAAGAAGAGCCCTGCGCTCTTGCCCCCCAGATGGCCATGGCTCTCTTCGTGGTAGACAATGCGGTCGGTGAGCGCGAAGATGTCGCTGAGCGTCACATACTGCTTGGCAACATTGATGAACTCCAACTGCTCGTAGAACAGGCGGCGGATCAGAGAGACCAGAACCCCCTTTTCGTTGGCAGGGGAAAGCTCCACATCGGCGCTGGAACTGAGCCGATAGCGTGAGATGGCATTGATGACCTCGCTGAGGGTGGAGCTGGGATTGTCGATGACGCGCACGAAAAACATCGCCTTGTCCTCCCGGATCCACCGCTCGATAGCCAGCACGATCTGCTCGCCGCTCAAGTGCTCGGCAGCGATCTGAAAAACGCTGTCGCTGAGCGCAAGAATGCGATCCATCGACTGCTTCTGGCTGGGACGGTTGGGGTCCTCCGCCTGCAGTTGGTCGGCGAGGGGCTCGGTGTAGCCGAACTCGTGGAGGAGTCTGACCGCGGGTTCATTGCCTGCACGGCACAGCTGACGGAGCATCTTGCGCGCCAGGTAGATGTACAGCTTGCGGTCCGTCTTGCGTAGCGTTTCCACGATGGCCCGCCACCTTTCGCTCTCGCGACCCGCGGCGCTGTCTCCAATCCTATCCCATTTGCAGTAGAGGCGTTTCAGCTCCAGGTACAGAATCGCATGCGCGAGGCGGTCGGCGATTGTGCGCAACAACTTCTCCTCTTCGGGGAGAAAATAGCCATATCTGCCTTTTGGCACTTCGCTGGCGTAAGAGACCACCACGCGGCCCACGTTCTTGTCCTGCACCACCAAGTCAACGCTCTGCGCAATGGGGCTGTCAACGTATCCCTCCGTCTGAAAGACCCGCCCCTCGTACTCTATCTTCGCTTGGCAGAGCTCAGGATACTGCCACCCGGTCGGGATGACCTTGACAACCTCGCGCAGAGTCTCCTCGAGGTCCTTCGACGTATCGTCCAACGCCTGCTCCACCCGATAGACGCAGTTGAGCTCCTTTTCGCGCTCCTTGAGTTCGCGAATCAGGTTCTCGATGTGTTTGTCATGGTCTGCCATGGCCGACCCCTCACGAGAGTGAGCCCGCCACCACAAGGGCGGACGCTACAGTTTGCTGCACAGGAGAAATATAACACATCTTGCCCGCAAGCGCAACCATGAAAATTGCACTCACCAAACACAAAGGCGTCCTGTATGGACGCCTTTGTGCCAACGTGCACCAGCTACAGTCTCTCGGGGTGCGAACAGGTCAACGCACGCCGCCGGTGGAACTCATCGACTCCTTGCGAGCGGCTGAAAGCGTCGACAGGCAAGGCCGTGCCTACACCCAGCCGCGCATCCTCGTGGCCTGCGCCACGCGGTCAATGGAGATGACGTAGGCGGCATCGCGCATGTACAGATTGCGCCGCTTAGCGAGCTCATACACGGCGTGGAACGCGGTGGTCATCTTCTCGTCGAGCCGCTGCAACACCTCCTCCTTTGTCCAGAAGAAGTTGGTGTTGCACTGCACCTGCTCGAAGTAGCTACAAGTGACGCCGCCGGCGTTTGCCAAAAAGTCCGGAATGAGGAAAATGCCCCGTTCCTGGATAACCTTGTCGGCCTCAAGCGTCGTCGGCCCGTTCGCCCCTTCGGCGATGAGTTTGACGCGCTTGCTGATTTTGCCGACAGTCGCCTCGTTGATCTGGTTCTCAAGGGCAGCCGGGATAAGAATGTCGACGTCCTGCTCGATCCAGGCGTCGCCCGGGAGGATTTCATAGCCGAGTTCTTGCGCCTTGGCTTTGTCAATGGCCCCGAACCTGTTCGTAATCGGCCAGAGCTCCTGCATGTCCAAGCCGGATTCCCGCCTGAAAGTGTAAGCGGCCTTGTCGGCCTCATCCCAATATGAGGCGGCAATGACCTTGCCACCGAGCTTTTGGAACAGGTCAATGGCGTACTGGGCGACGTTGCCGAACCCCTGGCAACTGGCTGTCGTCCCCTTGATGTCGATGCCCAGCTCCTTAAGAGCCTCGCGCACGGTGTAGACCACGCCATAGCCGGTTGCCTCGGTTCTTCCCAAGGAGCCGCCAATGCCCACCGGCTTACCGGTGATTACCCCAGGGTACTTGCCGGCGTGCATGGTCTCGTATTCGTCCATCATCCACACCATGTGCTGGGGGTTGGTGTAGACATCCGGCGCGGGCACATCGCGCACCGGCCCAATGTCCCAGCCCACCTGTCTGACCCAACCGCGGCACAACAGCTCCTGCTCCCGCATGCTGAGGTGGTGCGGGTCACACACGACTCCGCCCTTGCCACCACCCAAAGGGATATCCACCACCGCGCACTTCCAGGTCATCCACATGGCCAACGCACGCACGGTGTCGATAGTCTCGTGGGGATGGAAGCGCACGCCACCCTTGGCCGGGCCACGGGCGTCATTGTGCACGACGCGAAAACCACGGAAGACCTTGACCTCGCCAGAATCCATCCTGACCGGAATGCTGAAATGGTACTCTCGCTGCGTGTTGCGCAGCAATTCCTTGGTTCCCTGGTCCAGTTGGAGCATCTCCGCAACCTTGTCGAACTGCGCCTGCGCCGTTTCGAAGGGGTTATAGCCCTTTGCCTTCATAAGTACTCCTTGTTAGGTTCTCGCCGTCCAACTTGCTTCTCGAACGCCGCCCGCAACGCGTTTGCCCGATTGCCCGTCGTGGCGCACGGGGGCCAAATATACGCAATAAGAAAGAGTTAAACAACCCCTTTTTGCACCCAGGACAGCAGCCGAATGACGCTCCGCTGTTGGCCGACAGCTGGCCGCGGCTGCGAGGCTCCCTCTCGGCGCCCCACTTGGCAGGAAAGCCATCTGCAGGCTCACTTGCTTGCCTCCATTTCCAGAAAGCTCGCTGCCAAATGTGACAATGCGCGCACGCCGACCACCAACGCGCTCTCGTCCACAAAGAAGCGAGGTGAGTGGTTTTCGGCTACGGTGTCCGGGTTGGCGTCGCGGGGAGCAATACCAAGGTTGAAAAACAGCGCCGGGATTTTCTGCGCGTAGTAGGCGAAATCCTCTGCGGTGGTCTTTGGCGGTACCTGGAGCGCTTTGCCGCCTGCTGACACCTGGTGCAGCACCGGCAACATGCGCTCGGTCAGATTCTGGTCATTAACCAGCACGGGGTAGCCCCTGCTGATCTGAACCTGCGCACTGGCACCCCCTGCTTCGGCAATGGAGGTGGCCGTGCGCGTGATGCGGCGATGCAGATCTTCTCGCGTCTGCTCCCCGAAGCTGCGGATCGTGCCCCATAGCTCCACCTGCTCGGGGATGATGTTGTTCCGCACCCCACCGTGAACGCTGCCGATGGTCACGACGGCTGGCGCCTCGGTGAGGTTGATCTGGCGGCTGACGATGGTCTGCAAACCCAGGATGATCTGCGCGCTCACCACCACCGGGTCCACGCCGCGCCAGGGAGCAGCACCGTGCGTCTGTCGCCCCTTCACGGTGATGCGCAGCTCATCCACCGCTGCCATTGCCGGGCCAGGGCAATAGGCAATCGTGCCAGCGGGAAAGGGAAACACATGCAGGCCGAAAATGGCCGAGGGGGCGGGGTTTTCCAACACTCCTTCGGCGATCATCAGCGCTGCGCCGCCTTGTTCGCCCTCAGGGGCTCCCTCCTCAGCCGGCTGGAAGATGAACTTCACCGTGCCGGGAAGGTCGGCGCGCACGCGGGAGAGCACCGCGGCGGTGCCTAAGAGCATTGCCATGTGCGCATCGTGGCCGCAGGCGTGCATCACCCCTACTTCCTGGCCGCGAAAGGTGGTGCGCACACGCGAGGCGAAAGGGAGATCCAGTTCCTCGGTCACGGGCAGGGCATCCATGTCCGCGCGCAACGCCACCACCGGGGTGTCCTTGGCGCCGCGCAGCAGGGCAACGACCCCCGTGTGCGCCACCCCGGTGCGCACCTCCAGTCCCAGCCGCTGCAGTTCTGCGGCCACGACCCCGGCCGTCCGAAACTCCCGGTTCGACAGCTCAGGGTGGCGATGAAAATCGCGTCGCCAGGCAATCACCTGCTCCTCCACCTCCGCGGCCAAACGGTCTATCTCGCTGCTGAGTCTGCTCAGCTTCGCTCCGCGCTGGCGGCCTTCTACGCCACCCGCATAGGCCAGCAATAGACCCAGCACGGAGATTGCACAGCACATGAGGTGAGCCTCACCAGCAACAGCCATACGCGCAATCTCCTCAGTTGCTCCTCTGAGATCAGACAATGACAATCTGCGTGTCGAAGGCAAAGCTGACCGGCAGACCTTCTGCCTGCAACCTTGCCTCCAGCAGGCGCAGGTCGTCGTAGGAAAGGTCGAACGACTCCTCGATGTGCGTCAAGATGACCCTCTTGGCTGACAAACTGCGCACCAGGTCCAAGGTCTGAGCGAAGGTGGCCTCGGACTGCAGAAAAGGGTGGTCAGCCGGCACCAGCCGAGCGCCGGTGAGCGGATGGAACTCGGGTATCCCCATCGGCAACACCGCAAGGTCCACGCCGGTCACCTCCGGACCCGGCTGCCAACCGATATGCTCGTCAGCCACCACCAGCAGGCGAACTCGGCCTTCTTCCACGAGAAACGCATACGCAAAACCCACCGCAAGCGGGAGGGGCCTTATGCGCGCGCCGTTGATGGCGAGCTCCTCCCCATCGGCCAGCTCCACCAGACGCACCACCCCCTTCTCCCGCAGGTAACTGAAGTGGCTCCACAGGCCAAGTTCACGCCGGAAGTCAGTGGCCACGCGCGGCGGGAGGTAAACGTCGCAGCAGCGCGGCGCTTGCGGCCAGTGGAGCCAGTCCATGTTCATCTCGAAGACCCGGCACCCTGCTGTGTGATCCGGGTGCCAGTGGGAGTAGAGGCAGCCGTTGACATGTCGCACCGCAGAGCGCCCGAGCTGCCAAGCGCTCTCCTCGGGCGTGTCGATGAGGATGTCCGGACCGTGGATGAAGAGACTTGGCCCAGAACGGGAATAGGGTACGCCGCGCTCGCGCGCCTGGTCGCATACCCGACACGAGCACAGAGGACGTGGGATGGTGGTGGCACCTCCGGTGCCGAGAAACTCGATGCGCATTCGTGCCTCACTGTTCCGTGGCTACACGCACCAAGACCCTGAGGTTTGCCTTGAACGCCACCGCGGAAAGCTTATGGATGTCAGTCATATGGCCTGCCTGGTAGTGACTTCGGAGCGCCCAGAAGGTCGGAAAGCTCCTCGGCGCTTTCCATTGCACGCGGTCCACCTCTTGGGGCGCAGCGCAATGCGCCACCAACTCGTCGGGCGAGGGGCGGTCGCAGAGTCGGCTCGTGCTGCTCAGGCAGCCTGTCCTGGGGCGCACTTCCCGAGGATGGCGCGCCGCGTCTGTGCCCACAGCGCTGATGCGGCCGGAAGATGGGCACATGAGCGTAGGAACCATGCGGGTTGCAGTCGCCTCGCCGGCGCCATTCGGGCCAAGCACCGTGAACACCCGCCCCGGCTCACGGCAGAAGAACATGCAGCCCAACTCCTCCTTTGCTGCGGAAAAGCGGCCCCTGTTCGTGCGCCTTGTGGCCATGGGCTGGCTCTGGTCGCCTGCCGGGAGCAATACATCACCTACGCCGGCCCCCACGGGGGGTCCCGAAGGACGAGTGCCCACGTCTCGGCGATCAAACCAAGCCTGGTCGGGCACTTTGGCCAGGAGCGTCCAGTCTGTCGCCATTCACCCAAATGCCAAAGCTCTGTCCCCGCACCACGCTGACCTCCAGCCCCTGGGATGCCAGCAAGAAGGCGAGCTTCTCGGCCGAAAGAAAGCGGCTGCGCATCCCCAAGAGTTTCTCTCCCACCGCCAGGCACTTGACCGCCAGCCGCTCGATGTCCGGCTCCTCGACCACCAGACGTCCCCCTCGGCAGAGCACGGCAGCAAGCTCGGCGATTGCCAGCTCCTGGTCGGCAAAATGATGGAGCGCGTCCACCACCAGAACGCGCGCAAACGTCGTGGGCCGAAAAGGTAGACGCGCAGCATCGGCAACCACGGCCCAGACCCGCTGCGCTCGGCGCGCCCTGCGCACCATGGCCAGCGAGCGATCAACCACCACCGTGCCGCTGACGAGGGAGGCGAACCGGTGCGAGATCCTCCCAGTTCCCCCTCCCACGTCCAGCAGCAGCCCGGCACAGGGCAGGCGCAGATGCGCTCGCAGGGCGTCAAGGTCAGCGACCGGGATCAGCCGGTCGTACACTGGCGCGAGAAGTGAGAAAAAGTCCACTCGCCCCTCCTGCCCGGCAGAGCCCTAAACGCGGCGTTTGAACCCTTCGCCCAGCACTTCATGGACGTTGTTGATGATCATGAAGCAGTTGGGGTCGATCTCTTTCACCATCTCAATGAGCTGGTTGATCTCCTTGCGGTTGACCACGGTGTAGAGAACCTCGCGGTCTTGTCCCGTGTACAGCCCGCGCCCCTTCAAGGCGGTCGCGCCGCGGCTGAGACCGTTCATGATGGCTTCGGCCACCTGGTCGCTCTTCGCCGAAACAATGAACGCAGACCGAGCATAGTCCATCCCATCGAGAATGACATCGATGATGCGGCTGGAGACAAAGAGGAGAAAGAAAGCGTAGAGAGTGAGCACCAGGGCTGGTTTTGCTACCGCCAGGCCGCGCCAGTGGATGACGGCCCCAGCCAGGCTGATGACGGCAAAGTCGATCGCCATGATCGCCTGTCCCGGCTTGATCCCGTGTTTCTTCTGCAAAATGGCCGCCACAATATCCGAACCGGCAGTGCTGCCCTTGAACTTGAAAATGACCCCGAGCCCGATGCCGAGGAGCACGCCCCCACACAGGACCAGAAACAGAAAGTCGTGTTCCATCAAGTTGCGAATCGCGGCCGTGTCCTGAAGGCGGATGTGGCGCAAACCAGGGATCTCGCCGCGCACCAGGTCAACGAAAAGCGCATTGGTGGAGAAACCGTAGAAAGTTCGTACGCCGAACTGGGGTCCCAGCTGGCGGACTCCCCACACGTAAAGGGGCACATTCAGCAGCCACATCAGCGCCCCGACGGGAATCGCGCCACCGGAGAGGTAGTGTATGGTCATGGAAAGGCCGCTCACGCCACCAGGCACCACATGGGCGTCCACCAGAAAGACGCCGATGCCCAGCGCCATCACGAAAGAACCGAGCGTTATGAACAGGTAGTCACGCACGGGGCGCAGCCGCAGGCGGAGCACTTGCAGCCGGGGAAGAGCAGGTTCTCGCTTGCTCACAGGAGTTTATTCCTCGCAGTTCATCGACATGAATCTTTGTCTTCAACGGGAGGGGGGCCGCAGGGGCCAGCGGTCTCTTCGCTCTCCGGGAGTCGGCGCGCGTGCACACGTCTGAGCATCGTGTATCCCCAGGAAAGGGCGACAAGAATTGCAGCGATCCCCACCAGCACCAGTGGGGGCACCTCCTTGTAGTCCAGAATGATAACCTTGCGCGCCAGGGCAATCATTGCCACCAAAAAAACCACCTCCACGCAGAGTCGCGCCTGCCGGAGGTAGGCCCGGACGGTGGCCAAGAGCTCAAGCCCTATCAAGATCATGAGGAAGAAGCCAAAGACTTCCAGCATCTCCTTGATGTCCAGGAGCAGCAAAGGTGGCTTGATGAGCTCCCTCACCAGGATGACCGCCAGCTCGACTGTGGCAGCGGCAATGGCCACCATCATCATGACCACGACAGCGATGGTTACCCACCGCTCGAAAACGGCGATGACCCTTGTCATGAGCTACCTCTCCTCGCGTGCTCTGTCGCCCACTCTCTGAGCTCCCTTTCCCGCGGCCGGGACAAGATACCAAATCCGCGCTCAAATCGCAACTGTTTTTTCGTGGGAAAAGCCGCCGACAGAACACACAACGAAAAAGGTCACACCGCCTCGGGTGAGACCTTCTTCACAGATCAGAATTGGGAAACAAGAGCTGCAACGCCTCAGGCCTTCTCCACCCGAATTTTGTACCCTGCGATCCTGACTTCCTCAGCGCGGCAGCTGCACTCGGCTGCGCCAGGCGGTTTGGGTTTCCGGGAGGTGTTGAAGCACTGCATGATGGCCTCCTCCTCGCTGCGGGCCACGCGCAAATTCCAACATGGGGAATCCCCAAGGTAGTACACCATGTACAGCTTCAGCTCTTCCATGCATACCTCCGGCTTAGACCTTTTCGCCTGCCGCAACGCGCTTCCGGTAATCGTCGATGGCTGCTTTCAAGGCGTCCTCTGCCAGGACCGAGCAGTGCATCTTCACCTTCGGCAGGCCACCCAGTGCCTCTGCCACTGTCTTGTTCGTGATCGCCAAAGCTTCTTCCAAGGTCTTGCCCTTGACCATCTCGGTAACCATGGAGCTGGTGGCGATAGCCGCCCCACAGCCAAAGGTCTTGAACTTGGCATCCACAATACGGTTGTTCTCCACGCGGATCGTGAGTTTCATCACATCGCCGCAGGCGGGATTGCCCACAACTCCCACCCCGTTGGCGTTTTCCACCACGCCCACATTGCGCGGATGCTCGTAATGATCCATTACCTTTTCGGTATACTCGCTCGTGATGTCTGTCATGTCGCATCTCTCCTTGCCAGAGACGGGGCATCAGTGCCGATGTGGTCCCCAGCTGATGGCGTCAATGTCCACGCCCTCCTTGGCCATTTCGTAGAGTGGACTCATCTCCCTAAGTTTGGCCACGCTCGTCTTCAGTCGCTCCACGAGCAGGTCGACGTGCTCTATGGTGTTGCTTCGCCCGAGGCCGAAGCGCAACGAACAATGGGCCAACGACTCGGGGACCCCGATGGCCCGCAGCACATAGGACGACTGTAACGACGCCGAGGTGCACGCCGAGCCCGTAGAGAGGGCAAACTCCTTCAAGGAAAGTATCAAGGACTCACCCTCCACGAAGGCAAAGCTGTAGTTGAGATTGTTGGGGAGCCGCTGCGTGGGATGCCCGTTCAGCTTCACATAGTCGATCGAGGACTCGATTCCCTGCCGCAATCGCTCCCGCAGCTGGGTCAGTCGCGCCGCTTCCTCCTTCAGGTCGCGTTTGCCGATCTCGGCGGCCTTGCCCAAGCCCACGATGCCCGGCACGTTGAGCGTCCCTGAGCGGTAGCCGCGTTCGTGACCGCCACCGTCCATTTGGGCCACCAACTTCACCCCTTTGCGGATGTAGAGCGCACCCACGCCTTTCGGCCCGTAGATCTTATGTCCGGAGATGGACAAGAGGTCGATGTGTTCCTTCTGCACGTCCACGGGTACCCGCGCCAGAGCCTGCACCGCGTCGGAGTGGAAGAGGATACCTCGCTCCTTGGCAAGCTCGCCTATGGCAGCGATGGGCTGCAGGGTGCCGATTTCGCTGTTTGCGTACTGAATGCTCACCAGGATAGTCGAGTCGTCCATGAGCTCGCGAAGGCCATTGAGGTCCACTACCCCGAATTCGTCGATGGGCGCAAAAACGATTTCAAAGCCCTCCTTCTGCAGCTTCTTGGCCGTATCCAACACGGCCTTGTGCTCAGTGGCGATGGTGATGATCCGTCGCCCTTTGTCCTTAAGCTGTTGCGCCACTCCCTTCAGGGCCAGATTATCCGACTCGGTGGCCCCACTGGTGAAGATAATCTCCTCGGCTGAGGCCGCCCCAACCAAGGCCGCCACCTGCTCGCGTGCCTTCTCCACGGCAGTGCGAGCCACGGTACCGTAGACATGGGTCGTACTGGATGGATTACCGAACTCGTCCGTCAGATAGGGCAGCATTGCCTCCAGAACCTCTGGGAGCAGCGGCGTGGTCGCATGGTGATCCATATAGATAGGCTTCATAGCTCCTTCGCCTCTCTGTTGGTCTCTTACATGACGAACCCCTGCCATCGGCATCCTCACTCTATCAGGCGAGGAGGTCGCGAAGGGTTCGCAAGTTCGCTGCAAAGTCTTTCTCTTCTCCCGGCGTCTCCAAGAGCATGGGGATGTGCTGGAGCCTTTCCTCCGTCAGGAGCAGCCGGAAACCTTCCAAGCCAATCTCCCCCTTGCCGATGTGCTCATGCCTGTCGATGCGGCTTCCCAATTCCCGCTTTGAGTCGTTCAGGTGAATCACCCGTAAATGCGCAAGACCGATGAGTCGGTCAAACGCCGCCAGGGTTTCTGCCAAACCATCGGGGGAACGGAGTTCGTAACCGGCGGCAAACACATGACACGTATCCAGGCACACCCCGACCCGCGACCGCGGCATGGTCATGTCCAACAGGGCAGCCAGTTGCTCGAAGTTGTAGCCGAGAACCGACCCTTGACCTGCCGTTGTCTCGTAGAGCACCATTACCTGCTGCGTGCCACTCCTCTCCAGGGCGGTACTCACCCCCTCAGCGATGAGCCGAAGCCCCTTCTCCTCCCCGTCGCCCATGTGTGCGCCTGGGTGCATCACCAAGTAGGGGGCACCAATCTGTTCCGCGCGCAAGAGTTCTCCGACCAGGCTCTCCAAGGAGCGCGCTCGCACCGTCTGGTCTGGACTGGCCAAGTTGATGAGATAGGAGTCGTGGGTGACCACACACGCCAATCCAGAGTGCTGGAACTCGGTGCGGAAGGCAGCGATCTCCTCCTCGCTCAGAGGCGGCGCCTTCCACTGCACCTGGTTCTTGGTGAAGATCTGGATGGCGTCACACCCGATGGCCACACCTCGCGCCGGGGCCTTGTGCAACCCTCCCGCAATGGAGACATGGGCCCCGAGGATCGGTCGTCGTTGGCTCGTTGGCGTGTTCACGACTGCCTAAGCCTCGATAGTGATGTGCTGCGCAGTGACGCTGGTCACCGTGCCGCTGATGCTGGCGTGCACATGCGCAGAAACGCCCGCAGGGTTCATCTCTGCCACCAGCTCCCCCCTGCGCACCTTCTGCCCCACCCTGACCACTGGCCTGGCCGGAGCCTTTGCGCCCTGACTAAGCGCCAGTGCCACGCGCGGCACGGCCGCCAATTCCTCCTGCAACGGGGCCGGACGCCGGTAACGCTCCAACCCCAGACGGCGCACCAGTGTGTCCACGGGCACCTTTCTTGCGGAGCGATCGGCACGCGGCTCCGGCGAACAAGGAGCAGACGGCAGCTTGACGCCCCGCGCGCGCATTTGTGCCTTCAGGTGAGCATTGTAGCGGTCGGGGGAAAGCCCCATCGGGCATGCGAACAGAGTGCCACACAGACCACACTCGCAACACAAAAATGCCCCGGTGACCACGTCGGCTGCGACGTCCGAGGCATACCCAACTCCTTGCATTATCTTGTGGGGAAAAAGCTCATGGCCAAGCAAGTAGCGTGGGCAATACTGGGTACAGAACGAACACTGCTCACAGACCGACTTCGCCCTGGCCAATGAGTGGGCAAGCGGCGTCTGTTTGCTGAGCACCACCGGGTGATCGGGGGGCAGGACGTAGAGCCCCGTGGTGGTCTTGTCCACGACGTCGTCCGGTTCCGCGATCGTGCCCATCATCGGACCACCGCGCACGATCACAGGGCTGTCACAAGTGGGGCCGCCGCAGAGCTCGACGGCTACGGACACCGGCGTGCCGATGGGGAGTCGCAGCGTCTGGGGACGGCGCACTTCACCGACCACAGTCACAAAGCGGTCCACCACTGGCTGACCCTGCGCGGCATCAGCCACGTGCATCAGAGTGTGGACGTTCTGCACCACTGCTCCCACGTGGATTGGGAGTTTCCCGGCAGGCACGACGCGCCCCAGCACTTCATAGACTAACACCTGTTCGTCGCCGGCTGGGTAGTGGTCTTGGAGCGTGTGGAGACGTATGCTCTGGGGGATTTTCGCAAGGGCCTGTTCAACGGCGGCAATGGCCTTGCTGTACTTGGCCTTGACAGCCACCACTCCTTGGCTCGCGCCAGTGGCTGTCATAGCCAGAGCAAGACCGCGCAGCACGCGGTCGGCAAAGACCGTCATGATCTGCTGGTCGCACTGCAACAACGGCTCGCACTCGGCGCCGTTGGCGATGACCACCTCGCACCGCGCGGCCAGCTTAATGTGCGTGGGAAATCCTGCTCCGCCGGCCCCCACCACGCCGGCCATACGCACCTGTTCAACCAGAGACTGGCTCATTGTCATGGCGTCGCCCCGGCCACAGAGCCGGGCCGGGGCGCGCACGGCTATCCCAAATAGGGGCGAAGCTTCTCGCTGCGCGAAATGTGGCGCAAGCGACGCAAGGCCCGATCCTTGATCTGCCTGATCCTCTCCCGGCTCAGGTGCATGACCTCCCCGATCTCCCCCAACGTCAGGGGACGATATTGACCAATGCCGAAGAAGAGGCGCAGTACCTCGGCCTCTCGTTTGTCAAGTGAGTTGAGCGCGTTCTCAATCTCCTCCCGCAACGACTCGCTCACCAGCGGCGAGTCAGGTTCCGGAAGGTCCTTGTCGGGCAGGCGGTCGACGACTCGAATGTCATCATCGCCCCAGCTGACGCTGTCTTCCAGGGACACATCGCGGCCCCACAAGCGCATGTTTCTGAGCAGGGTCGAGGAATCGGTCTTTAGCTCTGAGGCGATCTCCTCGATGCTCGGATCGCGCCCCAGGTCCTGTTCCAAAGCGGTAGAGGCCTTGAGTACCTTGTTCCGCGTCCAGACCTGGTTAATGGGCAGGCGCACCAGCCGCCCGTAATTGGCAATCGCCTGCAGAATGGACTGCCTGATCCACCACACCGCATATGAAATGAACTTGATACCACGCGTGGAATCGAAGCGCCGCGCCGCCTCCATCAACCCAAGGTTACCTTCGTTGATGAGGTCGGTAATGGGAAGCCCCTGGTCCTGGTATTCCTTGGCAACCATGACCACAAAACGAAGGTTGGCCTCAACAAGCCGCTGCAGGGCGCGGTCGTCGCCACGCTTAGCTTTCTCGGAAAGCTCTACCTCCTCTTCCACCGAAAGTAGGGGTATTTTGCTAATCTCCGCAAGATAAGCTCTGAGCTGAGGATCTTCTTTTTGTAGTTGGCTTATCCTTCCCACGACAACCCCCTCCTCGCTTCACTCGCCTTTTGATTTTCGCTCAACAGCACTCTCTTCCACTCCGCTACGCAACCTCGGTCACCGGCGCACGCGACTTTTCGCCCATCTTGTTTGAGGATTCCGGTTCCTCGGGTGCCGGGAACGTCGCGTTCAGCAGCGCAAGCTGACGCTCCTTTGTTTCCGCCAATGAGCGGAATATGCCCTTGTAGTCTGGCTCCAGCAGGCGCAGGATCACGTCGTTGTAGAAGCCGATACAGAGATTCAGATTACGACGTGCCTCTTCCAGCGCCGACTGGCGCTCACGGTGGGCGGTAACCACCACTTCCAATTTCCGTTTCTTGTCTAAGTTGAGGTAAAGGAGCCTCTTGCCCGAGATGCGCCTGTATTTCTCTCGCAGGTCACGGGCTGTGCTGCGCGCCTCTGCACCAAAGCGTCGAAACACCTCCCGCATCGTGTCATCAGGTGCCACCTTGGCCGACTCTGCAAAAAACTGCGCCACATCCGTCTCTGCCTGAACTGCAAGTTTCAACGAATCCAACACACCGATAGGACCAAACTTCATTTCATCCACCTCCAACGGCTAAAACCCGTCTATTAGACTCAAATGCGCGGCATAAGATTCGCCAGACCAGCAAATTCAACGCCTATTTCTGGTCGTGAGTTCCCAGCCCCCTTTCCCGGTCTGCTCATTGAACAACATACGGACTGATAGGTTCCCATTGCGCCCACATTTAGTTGTTCAGGGCGCCTTCTGTTGCCTCCGAACCTCATTGGACGCAACCGCCCACCTTGGGCAGCACATACGGCCCTTGGGGGATTACCGCAATCTTCGCATCTGGACCATGTCTGGCCAGAGCTGTCTGCAGGGCCTGGTCGAAGGAGGCGTACGACCTGATCAGCGGACATTGATTCTCCGGCCGAGCCAAGGTGGGGGAGACCACCAGCACCTCTGCCGCTCGCAGTGTCTGGAGGTACTTCTGCCACTGCCACTGGTCAGGGACGTAGTAGTCCGTCTCCAAAATGCGCTTCAGGAAATCCTCCCTGTCTTCTGTCTCCTTGCACAGGGCTGCAAACTTAGGGCTGCCCAGGCCCTCACGACATTCTGCCACAAGAATAATGGTCCCGCCCTCTTTCACCACCGGCGCCGCCGCAGTCACTCCCTTCACCGCTTGGTAGAAGGTCGCATCCAGGGGAGCGCCCCCCGAGGTGGTGACGACGATCTCGGCTGGTGCCGGGAGCTCATCGCTCACGACCTTTTGGACAAACTCCACCGCCGCCGCATGTGCCTCTTCCAAGCCACCGCAGAAGATGCCGGTCAGGCGCTTCTCTTCGTCCAAGGCGACGTTGACGGAGAAATCGACCCCCACTTTTTTGGCCACCTCTAAGGCCTCCCTGTGGAAGGGGTTACCGGCGATGATCCCTTCACGACAGAGGGGGTGGGCCATCATCTGCGCGCCGTGCACCACGCGCATCGTGCGGTCGCCGGCGATTCCCGGCACAATCAGCTTGCGTCCACCGGAGAAACCGGCCATGAGATGTGGTTCCACGAAGCCGATAATCACCTTGAGCGCACTGCGCACGTACCGGCGGTCCAGCCAGATTTCCGTCCCGGTGCTGGTGGTGCCCAGATAGTCGTGCTCGCCATCTTCGGCGGAGTGATGATTGACTACCTGGTAGAATGAGGCGACTTCCGCCCCCACCAGTGCTTCGAGCTCCTCCCCTACATTGGGCCTGTGTGTGCCGGTGGCGATGAGGACCGTCAGGCGTTCACGCGGGATCCCAGCCGCCTCAATGGTCTGCAACACGGGAGGCAAAAGAACCCTGTTGGGAACCGGGCGCGTAATGTCGCAGATAACGACGCAGGCGGACTCTTTGCCCCTGGCCAGTTCTGCCAGCGGAGGGCACCCGATGGGATGTTCCAGACCGCGCCGCAGGTGCACAATGGGATCTGCAAGAGGGGACGCGTGCTGCATGCGCACCACCTTGAGCAGGTTCCGTTCGGGCACCCGGACGGTCAACCCCTCCTTTCCGTAATGCAGGGTGAGTTCCATCTGCTCCGTTAGTGGTGAGTGCGCTCACGCACGATGCGTTCGAAGTAGCCGCTCTCCCTGTAGGCCTGTAGCGGGTCCGGCGGCAGGCCTCGTTCTATCCGCGCATGCGCTAACAATGGGCGGACGTCGGTCGCAAAGGCCTCTCTGAGTATCATTTCGGCAGCGACCACGTCATTCTTGAGTTGTGCAGCCGCCAACGCCTCCCTGTCCACCAACAGCGCCTTGCAATAGGTCTCCTGCACCTGCAGCACCGACTGCACCATCGCCTCAATCTTGGGTTTGATGGCGTGACTCTGGTCGATCATATAGGCCACCGTCTGCGGCCGCTCAGGGTCGAACTGCGCCTTGACCAGTTCATTGAAGATCAAGAACAGCTCATACGGGGCGTGCGAGCCCACCGTCATGTCGTCGTCCGCGTACTTCTTGCTGTTGAAGTGGAAGCCTCCCAATCTGCCTTCATCAAGCAAGACCGCCACGATGTGTTCGATGTTCGTGCCCAAGGGGTGATGGCCCAGGTCAACCAACACTTTGGCGCGCGGCCCCAACTTGGTCGTGAGGGCGTAAACCATGCCCCAGTCCGCAAGGTCGGTGTGATAGAACGCCGGCTCAAAGAACTTGTATTCGATGGCCATAGTCATCGAGTCTGGCATGGCCTCGTAGACTTCCCGCAGGCACTCCTCTAGCCAATGCTTGCGCTGTCGAAAATCGCCCTGCCCTGGGTAGTTGGTGCCGTCGGCGAGCCAGGGGGTAAAGAGATGGGATCCCACCTGCTTGGCAATCTCGATGCACTCCTTCATGTGCGCCACTGCCTTGCGCCGAATGGCAGGCGACACATTGGTGACGCTCCCGAACTTGTAGTCATCGTCCTCGAACAAATTCGGGTTGACGGCCCCTATGACCACGCCCAAGGAGCGGGCATAGGCACTGAGCCCGGCGTAGTCGTCCACTTTGTCCCAGGGGATGTGGATGGCCACGCGTGGCGCGATGCCGGTGAGGCGATGTACTTCGGCGGCATCCTGAAGCTTCTCGAAAATGGTGCGCGGCACCCCCGGCTGACGGAAGACCTTGAAGCGCGTGCCGCTGTCCCCGTAGCCCCACGAAGGCGTCTCGATGCAAATGGACATCGCCTCCGCCTCTACCGCAGCCACATCCACCCCACGGTCGTGCAACCGCTGGGCGAGGAGGCGGTAGAACTCCTCATCGAACTGGCTTGACATACTTACCTCCACTCTGCCGTGTTGCGGAGGATGGCAAATAGGAAAAAGCCGCGACGGTTCTTTTCAATTCCGACGCGGCCAACCAGCCTGGTACGCTGGCAGGACCACGGGAGGCAGCTGGTGCGGCCTCCTGCCCATTGCTCAATAGGCCATCAGACGATGGCCTATTGAGGGTTGCCCAGTCAATGGCTGAGAGTGGGACGACTCGTCGCGGCCCTGAATTTGGGCGTTAATTATACGACATTTTTTGTAAAATAGCAAGAAAAAAAAATCGACTTTTTTGGCGCCAAGTTTGGCACCGCTGCGTGCTCGCCAGAAGGAGACGGGCGGATAGGCAGCCCACAGCTGACCCCAGCCACATGCTGCGCCTGCGCCCTGCAGCCAAAAACTCTACCTCCGAATGCGGAGAAACAACAGGACATGGCTTCTCGCCTTCGCATGGCCGCCTCCAACTTTGCGCAAAGCCAGGGTACTGGCCAGGGCCTTCGAGCAGGCCGCGGGTACCCTTCATGTGGCGAGCCTAAGAACACGCGCCGATATCAGAGAAACGACCGCCGGGCACCTAAGAGGTTTTTCTCACGAGGGATGGAGAACAATCCCGACCAGAGCTCACACTGCACGCGCTATTTGCCCGTCGCGGGTCGCCTGGCCTTCGCGAAAAACTCTTTCTGCAGCTTAAGCGCCAGCCGATCGGCCTTGACGGCCCTGAGCATGCCGACAAACTGGCGCACATGCTCCGCCAGAAGGCGCTCACCGAGCTCCACACACGCCGGCCGGGCGTCCCCCGCGTAGTGATCCGGGAAGCGCGCGTACCACCAGATGCCCGTGAACGTATCCGGTAGAGCCTTGAGCCGTTGCAAGTCCCTGCCCTGGCCGGCGCTTGCCCGCTGCAGGTGCACTAACTCCGGGCGATGCGCCAGGAGCATCGAGCTCTCCAGCTCGCCTGCATGGAAGTCGAACGCGGTCCGCCGCTTCTCTGAAACATCCTTTTGCCGCTCGGGAGGGTCCGCGGGCAAGAAGAGGTAGACCACATAGCCCCGCTCCCGCGCCAGTTGCGCTTGGCAAAAAAACTTCAGAAAGGCATTGTTCCCGCCGTGCCCATTGAGGAGAACGATTTTCTGGAAGCCGTTGCGCGCCAACTCATCACAGCTCTCCTGCAGCGCAGTCCAGATGAGGCGCTCGCTGTACGCGATGGTGCCTGGCTGATGTTTCGCCTCGAATATCTGCCCAAAGTAGAAGGGCGGGAAAACGACCACGTACTCCTCTGCGGCGGCACGCAGAGCGATTTCCCGGGCGTTGAGGACGTCCGTGCCTAGGGGGAGGTGCAAGCCGTGCTTTTCCAGCACCCCGCAGGCTATCACGCAGGTGCGCGCGGAAAGCTTGACGGCGGTGCGGAACTCAGCCGCGCTCAGCTCCTCAAGACAAACTGGAGGTAAACTGGCTGGTGTTCTTCCCTCCGAGGCCTCCCGGGGTGGGCGGTCCATTCGCTGCGCATCGTCTTGCATGGGGATTCCCTCCCTGTTGTGCCGAGCAACACGCTGCTCTCTTGCTTTGGGGCCCAGGGGTTGGCCACGCGCCCGCCTCCTTGCCGGGCCCCATCCCCCCGCCTCTCCGAACAGAAAAGGCCCACTTACCTGGGCCTTGCGCTTGGGGGCGGTCACGCAAGCGAACTTTGGGCCTACCGCCTCCCCTCATCGTGCGCCCACAAGGAATCGAACCTCAAACCTGTCCGCCTGAGGCGGGTTGCGCCGGCAGGCGGCGGGGCAGCCGCCCCTCCTCTGCCTAATCAGACCGGCTCCGACAAAAAAAGGCCCACACATGTGAGCCTACCGCTTCCCCCCATCGTGCGCCCACAAGGAATCGAACCTTGAACCTACTGATTAAGAGTCAGTTGCTCTGCCAGTTGAGCTATGGGCGCAGGCACCCCGCTGCGCGCGGGGTCAATTTGACGGCTGCAAATATACGAACTTCGGAGGTCACTGTCAAGCTCTTTTCCGGGCTCGGCACAAAGTTGCGCAT
>JACIZP010000219.1 GCA_014359355.1 Calditrichota bacterium
CCAACAAAGCGAGGCGGGCGCACACCTTGGGCCCAAACAGTACGCCAATAGTCATCTTGCCAGCCGCGCGATCTCCCTCCACATCGGGCAGCGTCGTAAAAAAGTACAGCGACCACAGGGCAAGGACGAAAGGCACCGCGTGCAGCCACATGGCTGAAACCACCTGGCCCCGCACCAGCCAGCCGGATGAAAATACACCCAGCGCCCCCAGGCCGTTGCAGACTAAACCCGCATACGGGCGATCTTTGCACAGAAAGGGCGGACAGCTGTATAGAATGCCGGCGACAAGGAAACAGAGGAGCAGCGCTGCACCTAGCGCGGGCTTGAGCAGGAAGCCGATGCCGATAGACAGGCCCGCCAGAAGTGCTACTTCCACCAGGGCCTGCCTGATGCTTAGCTCGCCCTGTGCCAAGAGAAACAGCTTGTTGTTCAGCCTGTCACTCTCCACGTCGGTTACTTGATTGAGCACGAACGTGGCACCCAGGCACAGCGTGAGCAGCGCCCCCACCAGCAGATAGTCCACCTCCCACGCGGCGCGCCAGGCAATGCGCACTGGCCAGGAGCCGAACCGGAGCTGCGCCGCATGCCCCGCTAAGAACACCGTCCACACCGGAAACATGAGTGTGGGACGGAGCACAAAAACAAAATCCAGCAACCGCAGCATGCGTTTCACGACTACCCCCATCGTTCAGTCTTAGCCACAATCTGGCGTGAATCTCCCCTCATTGATGTGGCACCCAGTACTCTTGCTCGTGTTGGAACTTGCTGACACACTCGGGCGGCAATGGGTAGTTGCCGTCAAAACAGGCGTGGCAGTAGCCGCCCCGCTCCTGGGGAACCGAAGCGAGCATCCCCTCCATGGAGAGATAGCCGAGCGTGTCGGCACGAATGAATTGGCGGATCTCCTCCACGGTGCGCGAGCAGGCGATGAGCTCATCCCGCGTGGGGAAGTCCATGCCGTAGTAACAAGGGGAAATGATGGGCGGCGAGCTGACGCGGACGTGGACTTCCTTTGCCCCGGCGGCGCGCACCATGCCCACGAGGTGTTTCAGCGTGGTGCCGCGCACGATGGAATCCTCCACAATCACTACCCTGCGCCCCTCCAGGACCCCGCGCACCGGGTTAAATTTGACCCGCACACTAAAGTCGCGTACGTCCTGCTCCGGGTGGATAAAGGTGCGGCCGATGTAATGGTTGCGAATTAGCCCCAGCTCGAACTTGATTTCCGAGCGCCGCGAATAGCCAACGGCCGCAGTGTTGCTGGAGTCCGGCACGGCGATGACAATGTCGGCCTCTGCCGGATGCTCCAAGGCGAGCGTCTTGCCCAACTTGCGCCGGCACTTGTCGACGTTCTCGTCAAAGATCTTGCTATCAGGACGCGAGAAGTAGATGAACTCAAAGATGCAGGCGGCGCGTGGTGCCTGCTCTGGCAGCCGAAGGCTGTGCAGCCCGTCGCGGTCGATGACCAGCACCTCGCCGGGCTCCACTTCCCTGAGGTACTGTGCCCCTATCAAATCCATCGCGCAGGTCTCCGAGGCGACCACGTAGGCGTCGTCCTTCTGCCCCAAGGACAGCGGCCGGAAGCCTCGCGGATCGCGCACGGCAATGAGCTGGGTGCGGTTCATTAGGACCAGCGAGTAGGCGCCTTGCACCTGACCGAGCGCTTCCACCAGGCGCTCCACCAAAGTTTCCCGCTTGGAGCGAGCGATCAGGTGCAGGATGACCTCGGTGTCGGTACTGGTCTGGAAGATGGCGCCATCTTGCACCAGTCGCCGTCGACAAGAACCCGAGTTGACCAAATTGCCATTGTGGGCAATGGCCAGGGGGCCGTCGTGGGCATTCACCACGATCGGCTGGGCATTGGCAAGCTGCGTAGAGCCGGTGGTGGAATAGCGATTGTGCCCGATTGCTAACGAGCCGGCAAGGGCCGACAAAATGGAAGCGTCGGAAAACACGTCGGCGACAAGACCCAATCCCGCGTGCCGGCGCATGCGCACAAAGTCGCTGGCGGCTATGCCGGCACTCTCCTGCCCGCGATGTTGCAGGGCGTATAGGCAAAGGTAGACCAGTCGGGCAGCCTCAGGATGTCCGTAGACCCCGACGATTCCACAGTTGCAGAGAGGTTTGTCAATCGACGATAAGAGCATGCAAGTTTCCATTCAAATCAAAAGTGTCCGGCGAACAACGCCAAGCCGAAGGCGAGACCGGCAATGTCGGCAACCAAGTCGGCCACACTGGCCTGCCCCCGTCGGCTTCGTTTGTCATAGACCTCTTTTGCCACACCAAAGGAGAAAGAGAAGCCAGCGGCAAAGGCCACGGAGCTCTTTTTCGACCACGAAGCCTCGTCTCTGGCCAGATAGTAGCCGGCGGCTGCCAAGAACGCGCTTAACAGCGCGTGGTGGGCCTTGTCCTCGCCCAGCAGGGAGTCGCGCATTGGCATGGTGCGCACGGCCGGCTTCGCGACGGTGTCTGAGGACACACTCTGCAGCCCCTGCGCCCCCACGGTCGCGGCAGCACCCAACAGCAACACGCCAGTTAGCAGCCAGCTGCGCATCTACAGGCCCAGCTCCTCATGAATGCCTTGCATGGCCTTGAGCGCCAGCCCCAAGAACTCGTCCAGCGCCAAGCCGAACTCTTCACAAGTCCTGATCTGCTCCCTGTTAGCCCCTTTGGCGAAGGCTTTTTCCTTGAACCGCCGAAGAATGAAAGGCACATCTAACTCGGCCAGCTTCTTGCTCGGATGCATGAGGGCCGCGGCGACGATCAGCCCGGTGACCGGATCGGCTGCGTAGATGGCTTTGTCCATCAGGCTTTCCCGCGGCACATGATTGTTGTGGCTCTTGATGGCGTGAATGATCTCGGCGTCCACGTCATAGCCAGCCAGGAGCTCCACTGTGCGCAAACCATGCCGGGCAGGTGTTTGGGCAGTCTCCTCGTAGTCAAGGTCATGGAGAAGGCCGGCAAGACCCCATCTTTCCACGTCCTGGCCAAAATGTGCTGCCAGTGCCCGCATCACCGCTTCCACGGCCAGGACATGCTTGAAAAGGTTGCGGTTGGAGAAGCACGACTCTGCCAGGCGATATGCCTCGTCTCTGGTCATCATTGTTTCATGCCTCAAAAGTACTTGCCAGTGAGAAGAATGTAAGCCAATACCAAAGCGATACCCAGGGGTGAGACGTAGCGAATCATCGCCGACCAGGTGCGGCGAAGGTAAAACTGATTGCCGTGCTGCTCGATCTCGGCGGCAACGGCCTTCGTCCCCCAACGGTAGCCCACAAAGAGGGCAATGCCCAGGGCGCCGATGGACAGGGCGTAGTTGCCAAACAGAGCATTGAAGAACTCCAACACGCCGATCCCCAAGCCAGGGAGCTTGCTCAGAGCAGGCACCGCCCCTGTGGAGAGCGCAGAGGCGATGCCCAGCACAAAGGCTACTGCGCTGGTCACCACCACGGCACGTCGGCGCGGCCACTGGTGCTCGTCTACCAAGTAGGCGACAGGCACCTCCAAGAGCGAAATGGTAGAGGTCAAGGCCGCCACGCACAGCAAGAGGAAAAATGCCGCGGCAAAAAAGGCGCCGGCAGGCATATGCGCAAAAATGGACGGCAGCACCACAAAGACCAGACTCACGCCGGCATCCGGCCGGAAGCCCATGGCAAAGAGAGCGGGAAAGATGACCAGTCCGGCGATGAGCGCCACCAGGGTGTCGGACAGACAGACCCAGGCAG
Organism: Calditrichota bacterium; assembly: GCA_014359355.1. Lineage (NCBI taxonomy): Bacteria > Pseudomonadati > Calditrichota > Calditrichota bacterium. The sequence continues at coordinate 3,726 of JACIZP010000219.1, forward strand.
CCGAGACCGGGATGTTGTCCCGCCGCGAAAGGTAGCTCCCGTAGGTGATCATGGTCCCCATGCCCAGGCTCAGGGAGAAGAAAGCCTGGCCAAGGGCGCGGGCAAACGATTCCAACGTAAGCTTGCTGAGGTCTGGCTTCAGGTAGAAGACCAGCCCTTGCGAGGCCCCTTTCAGAGTGACGGCCCGCAGGGCCAGGAGCACGAGGAGGACAAAGAGCACCGGCATCAGCACTCGCGACCAACGCTCAATTCCCGCGGCAATACCTCCGGCTACCACAGCTCCGGTAAGGACGATGAACAGAAACAGGTACAAAACCGGCCCCCAGCCATCACTGGCAAACTTCTCAAACAAGGATAGATTGTGCAGCCGACCGATCATCTTTTCCTGGTAGGCGGGAAAGTGCGCCTCGTTGTTGAACGCCTGCCAGGCCTCCCGTACTTCCTGCTCGGAGCGCGGGGAGGACTCGGCCGAGAGCACGCCCTCCTCGACCAGGGCCTGCGCGAGGTTCTTCGGGTCGGCGACAAAATGCGCCCATAGGCTGTCAGCCTCCGCCTGGCTGTAGTGAATGTAGCCGGGGGTCGCTATGGAGCGAACGGCATACTGCAGTGTCCATCCGGCGATCACCGAATAGAACGAGAGGATCCCTACGCCGGTGAGCACGCCCAGGGCGCCGACCAGCTTCCAGCGGCTGCCCGGCACCAGGGCAGTGAACGCGCCAATGGGGTTCCGCTGGGTGTGGCGCCCAAGGGCAAGCTCCGCGATCATCACGGGCGCAGAAATGAACAACACGCAGAGAAGGTAGAGCAACACGAAGGCAGCCCCGCCATTTTCCCCTACCACATACGGGAAACGCCAGATGTTGCCCAGGCCTATCGCAGAACCGGCAGCAGCCAAGACAAAGCCTACTCTCGAACCCCAGGTTCCTCGTTGTACGTGCTGGTCAACCACAGAGACCTCCTGCGTCAGCGCCGTCTCTTCAGAAGTTCAAAGACAGGGAGATTCGCACCTCCCCAAAGCCGAATCGCGCAAAACCATGGGGCGCAAAGGCCCGCCAGTTAGTCAACTCGGGGCTTTCGTCAAAATCCGAAAAGTGTGCGTCGACGTAGGCGTCGAGCATGCTGAGCAAAACCACCAGTGCCAAGATCCAGTTCGAGGTGTTGCGATTGCTCAGGTAGTACTCTCGCGCTGCCGGGTCCTCGGCGCGCTGCAGATACTGGTTCTGCACGACAGCGTTGGCCGCCAGGCCCGCTTCTGCCCCAAAAGCCAGTGCGGCCTTCCATTTCTTTCCGTTGTACCATTGCCCCCAACCTGGCACGAGCAGCGACCGCACCATTGCTCCAGTGGGGGATCGTCTTCTGACCGTCTGGGAATCGGCCTGACTGGAGACGAGGTGGTGCCCATTGCCTTGGACCCTCATCTCGTGGCCGAGCAACCCGTGGGCTGCTACGACCAACTGGATTACGAGAATCAGCGCAATCCTGGCACTGCGAGACTGGCTATCCACGTGTCGCTACGGCCTCGATTTCCACTCTGGCGCCCTTGGGCAAGCGCGCGACCTGCACCGCCGAGCGCGCAGGAGGGTCGGTGGTGAAAAACTTGCCATAGACCTCGTTCATGGCAGCAAAGTCATTCATATCCGCCAGAAAAACCGTAGTCTTGACCACCTTGTCCAAACCCGAGCCTGCCGCCCGCAGAACTGCGGCCAAGTTGGTCAGCGCCTGCCGCGTCTGCTCCTCTATGCCGGCACCGACCAGTTCACCAGTCGCGGGATCTATGCCCAGTTGGCCAGCTGTGTACACCAGTTCCCCGCTGCTGATTACCGCATGGCTATAAGGCCCAATAGCCTTGGGCGCATCCGAGGCCCGCACGATCTCCTTCACTTTTGCCTCCGTGTGGCAATCATGATTTCCTCATCGATTAGAGGAGGACCTGAGCGCGATGCTGGTGACGGACGCATAGCTCCGACGGCCCTCACGTCAGCCCCCAATTTAAGCTGCCGGATTGTTGACTGGGGAAAGGCCGCTCCGCCTTAGCCAAGCACTTCCACCACCACGGTCCTCAGCGCTTGTGACCTGTTGAGCAAACCGGCCGTGGCGGCGATCATGCCCACCAGCCACCAGATGACGGTTACCACCTCCGCGTCGCCATAGTTCCACTCGAAAAGGCCGTTGACCAGAAAGGCCACAAAGGAGCACAGACCAGCTAGCGCCACTGCCCGCAACGATGGCGGGCGCGCCGCACGCAAGACTTGGCCCATGAATATCCCAATTTTGGCCATCAGATAGGTGAAGGCGGCAAGTCCAATGCTCCCCAGGGTCACGGCAATGTGCACAAAGTTGTTGTGGAAGTGCCCCACGGCCTGCGTCTCCTCGGGGCTCATGTAGCGCCGATAGATTTCGACGGTGTCGATATCGCCCACCCCGGTGATGGGGTAGTCTTTGAAAATCCGCCAGCCAGTTTTCCACCAGGTGAGGCGATAGGCGTTGGTGCGGTAGTGCGGATCGAAGAAATGCGTCACGCGCTCCTTGTACTCTCCTGGCACGGCAACATAGGCGACCACGGCCAGCACCGGGATGATGAAGAGCAGCCTCCAGTTCGTGAGAACGGCCATGAGGATAAGAGCCATGGCAAAGCCAAGCCAGGAGCCACGGGTGTTGGTAAGGAACAGACAGATCGTATTGACCACTGCCGCTGCTCCTGCCAAAAGGCGCACCTTCTTGTTCGGGCCGGCCACTGCTAAGGAAAGGCCGACCACGGCCGCAATCATGGTGAGGCCCCCTGCCGTCATCGAGTTTTGAATGTGGCGCACGCGCAGAGATGGGTTCAGCACAAAGGAGCCTACGCCCCACAGAGAGTAGAGAGACATGGCCACAAGGAAAGTAGCCACGAGACGATTGAGGGTGCGCTCGCTTTCCACATTGCTGGCGACCACATAGACCATGGGGATGAGGAGCAAGCGCTTGAGGTAGATCACCGCGTTCGGCACATTTATGGAAAACGCCAAGGAGATGAGTTCCGCAGCAATGTAGAGGAGAAACGCCACCTCCAAGGGTGTCCGCCGCACCAAGAGTCGCCGCTCCAAGACCATGCGCACCAGCCAAGTAATGATGGCCACCGCAAGGGCAGTCTGCGTGAGGGCGATGCTGAACGGCATCGCTGCTACCGTCACGTACAGCGCCCCTCGCGTCACTCCAGCGAGGCGGGCACCGGCTTGCGACATTGTTCCGGCACTGGGTACGCTCATGTTCATTGTCTTCCTTATCGGCGCTCCCTCGCCCTATTCGCTGAATTGCATCTCGTACAGCCGGCGGTACAGACCGCCTCGGCTCATCAGCTCTTCGTGCGTGCCCTCCTGGACGATTTTGCCATCATGGAGGACCACGATCCGGTCAGCGTGACGCACGGTCGACAGGCGGTGCGCAATCACCAGCGAGGTGCGCCCTTGCAGGAGGTTCTTAATCGCATCCTGCACGAGAATCTCCGACTCGGTGTCTAACGCAGAAGTAGCCTCATCGAAAACCAAAATAGGCGGGTCGCGGAGGATAGCGCGCGCAATGGCCAGTCGTTGCTTCTCCCCTCCCGACACCTTTACGCCTCGGTCGCCGATGACCGTGTCATAGCCGTTGGGCATTTCCATGATGAAATCGTGGGCGTTGGCAGCCCGCGCTGCAGCGATGACTTTCTCCATCGCCACGCTATCCATGCCGTAGGCGATGTTGTTGCGCACCGTGTCGTTGAACAGGATTGTCTCCTGCGTCACGATGCCCAATAACTTGCGCAAGGACTCCAGGGTGACGTCCCTGAGATCGTGGCCGTCAATGAGGATGCGACCGGCCGTGGGGTCGTAGAACCTGATGAGGAGATCGACTAAGGTCGACTTGCCACTTCCCGAGGGTCCTACAATCGCGACCACTTGCCCGCGTTTGATGCGCAGGGAGACATCCGTGAGGACCTCAACGTCGC
>JACIZP010000220.1 GCA_014359355.1 Calditrichota bacterium
ACTGGCTATGTGCTTCCCTCGTGGAAGGAAGGGCAATTGGCGCACGGCTACCGCGGCGCCCGCGATTGGGGAACTCTGCGCGGCCATCCTTGGGCAAGCGACGGGCCCTACTGGCACCTGCGCGCCAACGGCGGTATCCTTTCCACGGTCACCGACCTCTACAAGTGGCACCTGGCCCTCGAGGGGGGCCGCATTCTGCCCGACAGCCTGCGCGCGCTTCTCTCCCACCCTTTCGTGCGCGAAGGCCCTGATGCAGACTCCTTCTACGGCTACGGCTGGTCGATTTCCACAACCCCCAGGGGAACGCGGCTCGTAGGCCACAACGGCGGCAACGGCATCTTCTCGGCCGACTTTTTGCGTTTTCTCGACGAGGGCGTGGTCATCATCTGTCTGGCGAACGTGGCTGGCAAACCGGCTTGGCAAGTGAGCCAGACGGTCGCGCGCATCCTGTTTGGCGAAGCATATGAGCTCCCCCCGGAGAAGACCGAACTCCTCGATCCTGCCACGCTGGCCAGCTCCCCTATGGGGGCCCATGTCATGGCGCTCCTGGAAATCTTGGCACAGGGAGATAGCAGCGCAGCCGCCGAAAACCTGGGTGCGCATTTCGCTGAATCCTACCGCCAGCCAGAGAAGCGACAACGCCTCTTGGCCTTCGTGCAGCGCGTCGGGAGCAGGCAGGCGCCTTTACGCCTTGTCAGAGCGGAAAGGGTCGGTCCCACCACCATCGAGCTCACCGCCAAGTCCGAAAGGACGGGGGATTGGTGGTTGCTGACCGTGGATTTCGAGGAGCAGGAGCCACACCGCATCGCCGGCATCCGCATGCAGGACACGGTCCCCCCCGAAGGCCAAGAGGAACAGTAGGGCGAGCGTCCGCGGGGGCGCGCCGCCCGCTCATCGCTCCTGGAACATGGGCTCAGGGATGCTGAGCTAAGAACTCGGTCACTACCGCAGCAAAATCCTCAGGCGCGTCGGCAAAGAGAAAGTGGCCAGCCTGCGGCATGGTACGCAGCTCGGCGTGAGGGAGCACTTGGGCATACATGGCGCTGGCCGCCTCCGGCTGGATGTCCATTCCCCCATGGAGGATGAGCGCCGGTGCGCTGACCCGCTGCAGAGCAGTCCGGTAGTCGTGCTTCTTGCCCATGCTGAGGTACATCGCCTGCACCATCCAGCCGCCGTTGCCGTGGAAGCGAAGCGTGGTGGGCACCGGCATGCCCTTCGCCTTCGCGGCAGCAAGGTAGAACCTGGTGAAACGGGAGTTCAGGCCGATCATCTCCCCCTCGCTCCGCGCAAAGAGCCCTTTGAAGTCGAGATACTCCTTGAGGAAAGCAGCATAGTCGCTCTTGAGCTCTGCTGGGAGGAGCGCGCCCACCTCATTCAGGAGGTTCCCTTCGCCGGGGAAGACGAGGAGCTGCGCTGGGGCAATCAACACTAATGCGCGCACGTGTTCGGGGAACTCCGCCGCGTACAGGGTGGCGAGAAACGCGCCAAATGAGTGCCCGACCAGGATCAACCGATCCACGCCCAGGATGCGACGGATACGCTCGATGTCGGCCACCTGGGCGCCAATGCCGAGGGCCCGGTCCAGGTTCAGCATGTTGCGATAGAAACTCTTTTCGGACAGCCTATCCACCGGCCGGGTGGAGTTGCCACAGCCGCGCTGGTGGTAGTAGATGACGCGATACTGCGCCGCCAGCTGATGCAGACCAGGCGGAGGCCCGAGGTAGGGGTAGCCAGGGCCACCGTGCAGCACCAAGACCTCTGGGCCAGACCCTTCTTCGAAGTAGAATAGCTTCACGTTCGGCTCAACCAGCCAGAGGTTGGCGCCCGCCGTTTGCGGCGGCGGAGCCAGCGGCGCCCGCAGATTCTTCGCCGCCCGCACCATTCCTGGTCGGTACAAGGGCTTTCCAGCGGAAACGACAAAGAGCACGCCCACGACCACCACTAGTACTAGCACCACCGCCAGCAGCACCAATAGCACTCTCTTGACCACAGTTCCTCCTCCTCAGTCGACAAAGCTCCAGTTCACGCCCCAGGTGAAAAAGCGCGTGGGCATGGGGTATCCCCAGGTGGTCTGGTACACGAGCCCGAGCAGATTTTCCATCCTCACCCAGACGACGGCGTTGCGCATGATCCGCGCCGTCGCCTCGGCGCCAGGGACGGCCAACGGTGACAGCCTGTGCTCGATGTTCGCGTCATAGCGGTCGCCGAGGAGCTGGCAGAAGAGCTGCGCAGTGAGCTCGAGGTCCGAATTGAACAAGGAAAGCCCATAGCCTGCGGTGAGCCAGCCGTGCCAACTCGGCAGTTCCGCCAGGCGCTGGTCCCCGAGGAGGGGCGTCTGCGCCACGACCCAACAACGCAGGAAGGAGCGCTTCACTGGCTCCGCCGAGAAGCTCGCCGTCAGTCCGGCCAGGCGATGGCTTCCGGCAGCTTGCGTGAAGAAGAGCGAATCCCCTGAGGCTCCCAGATGCTGGACTACCTCCCTTGCACCGTGTCGCACAAAGCCGCCGACGTAGAACGCGGAGTGAGCGCCCTGGGAGGACAGGCCTGCCATCACTCTGTGCACTGCCCACGGGCGGAGGCCTCGATCGCCCCATACCCGCTCCTGACCGTATCGCTCGGCAAAGCTGGGAAAGAAGACCTCGCGGCTGCCGTGCACCTCCACCCAGGAGTTCGCACGAAGGCGCCGGACCACCTGGAGAGATGGGGCAAGGAACAAATGCGTATCCTGGCGCACCAGGCCATCGCAAAGAAACTGGAGGTGCCAGGACTTGCCGGGTTCGGTGCGCAAGCCGCAGCGCAGGCTCGCCTCCACGTCCGTGTGGGTGCCCATCACCTCGCTCTCCACCTGGGCGTAGCGCACGGAGGCGCCCACGAGGCCGGCAGCCTTCTGCCCGCCCACGCTGGCCGAAGAGGCCAAACTGAGGACGTGACTCTCCTCCATCCACCGCAGGCGTAATGGGTAATCGTGAAACTCGCGCCGCAGGTCCGTGTGCGTGACGTTTGCCTGCACGTGGACGGGGCGCCCCAGGGTGCCGCACAGCGTGAGGGCGTGGTCCAGCCTGCGGTCCTTGCGCACCGGGTAGGCCGCCAGGCGCAAGGCAAGTTGTCGGGGGTCTGGCGTCTCCTCCGTCTCTGTCTTGGTGAGGAGGGCGACGTAGGTGGCCGACCAGTTGTCGGTAAGGGCTGCGCTTGCCGTTGCCCTGATCCTCTGCGCATCATGCTCCTGGCGCAGGGCAAAGCCCTCGAAGCCGGCGAGCAGGGCACCCGCCAGGACGTCCGCCTTGGGGCTCACCTTCATGCCCAGGGCGACGTCCACGGCGCGCACGCCCCAGTCGCCATTCTCATAGCCGACATGCGAGAGCGGCCGCTGTCCGGTATGACGGTTCGCTGAGCAGGAAAGCGCTGCCCCTGCCGCGCCGCGCGGCGTTCCCCACGTGGCAGCCGTGGTCTCCAGGTGAATCGCCGACAGCCAGTACGTGGGAAGCATGTGCACGTCAACCGTGCTGGAGATCGGGTCGCGGAGGTCCAATCCCTCAACGAAGAGGCCTGTCTCTCGCGGCGTACTCCCCAGCGCGGAGAAGGCCAGCCACTGACCAGGTGCCCCTCTGACGTGGAGAAACACGAAAGGCAAGCCGACCAGTACCGGCGCAGGCCTGGGGCCCAAAAGCGCCGCCCCGTCGAGCCCGGGCAGTTGCCGCGGAGGCAGGCTGTCGGGTGAAGTCACGGCCCCTGCGGCCACAGGCTGCGCTCGAAGATCCTCCGGCCAGCCCAGCAGCAGGAGCACTGCCACGAGAGCGAACAACGAAGCGGCCCATGCGCGAGCTTGGTCGCGGCTCATCAGGCGTGCTCCCCCTTTCGCGAAGTGGCAAGCTGGCCGCACGCCGCCTGGATGTCATCCCCCTTGCTCCAGCGCACAATGACCGGCGCCTTCAAGGGCGCTAACCCCTGCCGAAACGCCTCAATGCGCTCGGCGGTCGGTCGGCGGAAATGGTCGTCCGTGGGATTGTAGGGGATGAGGTTCACTTTGCATGGCACCTGCTTCAGCAACTCGCGCAACCGCCTGGCGTCCTCTGGCGAGTCGTTCACCCCTGCCAGCAGCACATACTCGAAGGTCGGCCTGCGGCCGGAGCGGCGGAAGTAGAAAATCACGGCGTTGAGGAGTTCCTGCAGTGGGTAGCGCTCTGCTACCGGCATGAGCGCCCGGCGCTGTTCGTCAGTGGTGGCGTTCAGGGAAATGGCCAGTTTGAAGCGGTGTCCCTCCTCTGCCAGCCTCATGATGCCGGGCACCCAGCCAGCGGTGGAGATGACGATGCGTCGATGGCCGATGGCCAAGCCGCGCTCGTGGCGCACAAGCTCACAGGCGGCGATCACGTTTTCATAGTTGAGCAGCGGCTCGCCCATGCCCATCAGCACCAGGTTGCTCACCTCCTCCCCCACCTCGCGCTCCACGAGCAGCACCTGGTCCACAATCTCCCCTGCCGACAGGTTGCGGCGAAAGCCCATGCGCCCGGTGGCGCAGAATCGGCAGCCCAAGGCACAGCCCACCTGTGTGGAGACACAGAGCGTGTGGCGCTCCGCCTCGCGAATGTACACGCTTTCGATGCGCTCGCCATCGCCGAGTTCAAACAGGAACTTGCGCGTGCCTCCGTCTCGCGAGGACACCACCGCCACAACCCTCAGGAGGCCAATTTCGGCCACTTCGGCCAGCCGCAGCCGCAAGGGCTTGGAGATGTCGGTCATCTCGGCAAAGTCGCGCGCCCGCTTGTTGTAGAGCCAAGCGAACAGTTGCCGCCCGCGGAAAGGCTTCTCGCCCATGCTGCAGGCAAACTGCTCCAGCTCCTCCATGCTCATGCCGACGAGTTGTCTCTTGCCCGGCTCGGTCTCCATCCGCAGTTCCTCTCAGCCCTGCAATGGCTCATGGGCAAATTTACGCAAATGCCGCGCCCCGCGCAAGGAAAAACGTTGACAATTCCGGCGAAAAATGATAACTTAATCCAGCGCTATGACGACACGCGAAGGAGAACCCATGGCCCCTGCGCAACCCCAAAAACGCGACTTGGAGATTGTGGAGCAGCTCAAGGAAGCGCACGACCGCATCACTACTGAAATCGGCAAGGTCATTGTCGGTCAGCGGCAGGTCATCGACGAGCTGCTGATTTCGTTGCTCTCGCGCGGGCACTGCCTGCTCATCGGGGTGCCTGGCTTAGCCAAGACGTTGCTCATCAGCACGCTGGCGCGGGTGCTGAACTTGTCCTTCTCGCGCATCCAGTTCACCCCAGACCTGATGCCCTCCGACATCACAGGTACCGAAGTGATTGAGGAGGACGTGAGCACGGGGCGGAAGACCTTCAAGTTTGTACGCGGACCGGTATTTGCCAATATCGTACTTGCCGATGAGGTGAACCGGACGCCGCCCAAGACGCAGGCGGCCTTGTTGCAAGCCATGCAGGAGCATGAGGTGTCGGTGGCCGGGCAGACCTACAAGCTGGACGAGCCTTTCTTCGTGCTCGCCACCCAAAACCCCATCGAGCAAGAGGGCACCTACCCTCTGCCCGAGGCGCAGCTTGACCGCTTCATGTTCAGCCTGTGGGTCGATTATCCGGCCGCCGAGGAGGAGGAGCAGATCGTGCGCTCCACCACCAGCGCCTACACCGCGGAGCTGCATAAGGTTCTGGACGCTCAGGAAATTGTCGCGTTGCAGGACTTGGTGCGGCGTGTGCCGGTCGCCGATGCGGTCATTCACTACGCGGTGGAGCTAGTGCGCAAAACTCGCCCCAACCACGACGGTGCGCCGCAGTTCATCCGCGACTGGATAAGTTGGGGAGCAGGACCGCGTGCCTCCCAATACCTCATCCTCGGCGCGAAGACGCGCGCCATCCTGGACGGTCGGCCAACCCCGGACATTGCCGACGTGCGGGCGGTGACTTTGCCCGTGCTGCGCCACCGCCTGGTGACCAATTTCAACGCCGAGGCAGATGGCGTGGGCACTGAGGAGATTGTCCGCCGGCTTCTGGACTCTACCGGAGCATGACCACGATGCCGCGCGCGGCGCAAGACTACCGCCGGTTCCTGCAGCCAGAGGTGGTGTCCAAGCTGGCGTCGATGGACTTGCGCGCCCGCCTGGTGGTGGAAGGCTTTATCGCCGGCTTACACCGCAGCCCATATCACGGTTTCAGCGTGGAGTTCGCCGAGTACCGCCAGTACATGCCCGGCGACGAAGTCAAGCACATCGACTGGAAAGTCTACGGCCGCACTGACCGCTTCTACGTCAAAGAATTCGAAGAAGAGACCAACCTCAAGTGCTATCTGCTGCTGGACGCCTCTGGCTCAATGGGCTATGCTTCGGGGCCGCTCACCAAGCTGCAATACGCCAGCTACCTGGCTGCGGCCCTCACCTATCTGATGCTCCAGCAGCGGGACGCCGTGGGGTTGGTGACTTTTGACCAGAA
>JACIZP010000221.1 GCA_014359355.1 Calditrichota bacterium
GTGTGGCCGGAATTGATGAACCGTCCGCCTGCCAATGCCAAGCCCCCGCTCACCTTAGCCGGTGGGGTAGAGGGGCGCCTGGTGGCGGCCTACGTCGGTCGCGACTTTGCCGAGTATCTCCTTGCCTCCTCGGGTAAAACGCTTGCGGAATGGCAGTCCCTCATCGACGAGAAATGCCAGCCGCATTCCTTTCCCATTCCGGACAAACGGGTGCGCCTGCAGGTATCCTTGAGCGCGGAGCTTGACTCTGCCTACAACGTGGCCGGCTACTGGCCTGGGGCAGACCCGGCTCTCAAAGACGAGCTGGTGGTGATTGGCGCTCACTATGATCATGTGGGTGCCCGTGGCGACACGGTCTACAACGGCGCGGACGACAACGCCTCGGGCACGGCTGGAGTGCTGGAGATTGCCGAGGCATTTGCCAGCTGCGGAGAGCGCCCGCGGCGAAGTGTTCTTTTCTTGGCTTTTGCCGGCGAGGAGAAGGGCCTGTTCGGCTCCCGCCACTACGCCGACCACCCACTCTTTCCGCTTGACAAGACCGTGGCCATGCTGAATCTGGATATGATTGGCCGCAACGATTCGAACATGGTGGCGGTTATCGGCAGCAAGACGAGCACCCGACTCACGCAAATCAACCAGCAGGCCAATGCGCTGGTGGGAATGGACCTGTCGTACGATTGGGACCGCTTCTTCAGGCAAAGCGACCACTACTCGTTCTATCGCAAACACGTGCCTGTGCTTTTCTTTAACACTGGCGACCACCCCGACCTACATCGCCCCAGCGATGATGTCGACAAGCTCAATCCGCAGAAGATGGCGCGCGTAGGACGGCTGGTCTTTGCCACCGCCTGGCTGGTTGCCAATGAGGAAGAACGACCGGATTTCGTGGAAATGAGTGATACAGTGCCGGGAGGGGAGCAGGCCCCCTCCCGCACACGCTAAGGCGGCATGAGCCCGCCCTGGACTCAGAAGGAGGACAAAATGATGAAGCGAGGACGACGTGTATTTTGCGCCGGCTGGGCGCTGTTCGTCGCGGCAGCCATGCTGTTCGTCGCCTGTGCTGGGCCAAAAGCGTTCAATTACGGGAACGCGGATACCGGCTTTCACTTGGCCTATCGCGCCGCAAAAGGGCAGACCCTGAAGTACCAGATGGTCAACGAGACCCGCATGAGCCAGGAGATGATGGGCCAGGAGATGGAGGTGACATCCACCCAGAACCTGGGGTGGACGCTGCGCTCCTTGGGGCCTTCGCCCGAGGGAAACGTGCGCTGGCAGATCACCTTCGACCAGATGCTGACCACTGGCAAGGGCCCGCAGGGCGAATTCACTGTCGATGGCAAGGAGCTCGTCGGCAAGTCGGCTGAGCTGGTTACCGCCCCCAACGGCAGGGTGGTCGCCAAGGTCGGTTTCGACAAGCTGCCCAAGGTGAACGTCATGGGGCAGGAGGTGGAATTGTCGCAACAGTTCCGCGAGTTTTTGGCTCCGCTTCCCGCAAAGGCGGTGAAGTTAGGCGATACGTGGGAAGAGACGCGTACCGACACCGTTAAGCAGGGTGGTCTGGACCTGGTCATCTCTTCGAAGACTGTGTACACGCTCGCTGAGCAGGTGACCCACGAAGGCGTTGAGTGTCTGAAGGTGAACACGCAGGGCAGCTTTACCGTGGGCGGTCAGGGGAGCCAAATGGGGGCCAACATCAGCTTCGAAGGGGAAGGGGAGGAGAATGGCCATTTCCTCTTCGCCTACAAGACGGGCACGCTGATGGAGGTGAAGAGCGACAGGCTCATGGAGGGCACAGCAGCAGTGAGCGGCCCGGTGGACATGACCATCCCCATGACCCAGGAGGTCAAGTCTAACCTTCGCTTGATAAAGTAGAGCCAATTGCAGGCGGCCCTGCACCACGAGGGACAGTGCAGGGCCGCTTCCTATTTCCTCCGCTTACCCCTGCGGCTTTTCTCCAACTCCTCCCGTTCGCTGCGTTTCGTGGCTCCCGCCGAGGCGTGCTAACAAATACTATGCCACAGGCAGGAAAAGAAGCTTGACAATGAAGGGCGATTCTCTTATATTAGGGCGGCTTCGTGGAGCAGGGTGCTATTGCCAAGG